>NZ_JBFULJ010000004.1:0-52042 GCF_056400385.1 Priestia sp. P5_B4 | reverse complement strand
ATGTAGCCACTACCACTTCACCTCCCGTTGGAGAAGCTGTAGTAAAATCTTTTACACCTGACAAAATCGACATCCTTGCGATCGTTACGCTTGTTGGAGGAACAGTCGGTGGTTATATCACCTTTGCTGGTGGACATCGTCTTTTAGATGCCGGCGTAAAAGGCATCGATTCTTTACCTCAAGTAACAAAAAGTTCTGTAACAGGAATTCTTATCACTTCCGTTATGCGAATCGCTTTGTTTTTAGCTGTACTTGGCGTTGTGTCTAAAGGTTTACAAATTGACCCAGCCAATCCTCCAGCATCCGTGTTTCAGCTCGCAGCAGGAAACGTCGGGTATAAAATCTTTGGTATTGTTATGTGGTCAGCCGCTATTACGTCTGTGGTAGGAGCTGCTTATACCTCTGTTTCGTTTATTCAAACATTTAGTGAAAAACTTAATAAAAACTCAAACTGGATTATTATTGGATTTATTATTATTTCAACTCTGTCATTTGTCTTAATTGGAAAACCTGTAAAAGTTCTTCTTTTAGTTGGAGCAATCAATGGATTAATTCTGCCGATCGCTCTTGGGACTTTACTGGTTGCTGCATACAAAAAAAGCATCGTTGGCGAGTATAAACATCCTTTATGGCTTACCATTTCTGGCGTACTTGTCGTTATTGTAATGGCTTTAATGGGCGGCTATACGTTAATGGATCAACTTCCTCAATTATTTAAATAAAACAGTGTGCCCGCACGTAAGTTGCGTGGGGGCACTGATGGGAGAGAGAAACATGACAACCCTTTCGCAACTAAATCCAGCTGAACTTCGTCAGCAAATCCGTAACAACCAGCTTATTCAACCAACAGCAGGCATGGCAAATGGCTATGCTCAAGCTAATTTAGCTATTTTACCAAAACAACAAGCTTTTGACTTTCTATTGTTCTGTCAGCGTAACCCTAAATCGTGTCCTCTTTTAGATGTCACAGACGTTGGATCTCCGGTGCCAAAATTTGCAGCTCCATCTGGAGATATTCGTACAGACATTCCCAAGTATCGAATCTATGAAAATGGGGAACTAGTAAAAGAAGTAACCGATATCACAGATTACTGGACAGAAGACATGGTAGCTTTCCTTATCGGCTGCAGCTTTACATTTGAACACGCGCTTTTAAACAACGACATTCCTGTTCGTCACATTGAAGAAAATTGTAATGTCCCTATGTATAAAACAAATATTTCATGCGCTGAAGCGGGAATATTCCACGGCTCGACGGTAGTTAGTATGCGTCCAATTCCTCAGCAAGACGTAGTGCGGGCAGCCCAAGTAACTTCACGTTTTCCAGCTGTGCACGGGGGGCCTGTTCACATTGGAGATCCCGCTGCGATAGGCATTGAAGACCTTCACTCTCCGGATTTTGGCGATGCTGTTCCGATTAAGGAAGGGGAAGTGCCCGTATTTTGGGCTTGTGGTGTAACCCCTCAAGCAGTAGCAATGGAAACAAAACCTTCTATTATGATTACACATGCTCCGGGGCATATGTTTATCACAGATATTCGAGATGAAAAACTAGGTGTTTTATAAAAGAAAGAGGTGTAGATATGAATCAAACCGTAACAAAAGCGTCAGCTGTTATTTCTCCGCTTGGCGACTCAGCGCTTGTTATAACGTTTGGAGATAGCATTCAATACGACATTCATAAACAAATTAAAACGTGTAAAGATTCGATAGAATTAAATCCTTTTCCTGGATTTATCGAATGCGTGCCGGCATTTACGAACCTGACAATCTTTTATAACCCCCTTGAAGTTGTAGCAGCTGTGAAAAAGAAGGAGAAAAAAGAATTTGTTTCTCCTTTTGAAGTAGTGTCTTCTATCATTCAAAGTAAACTAGAGAATGAACGGACAGAAAAAGAGTTAAACCATCGTACGGTTTCCATTCCAGTTTGCTACGGCGGAGAGTATGGACCTGACCTTGAATATGTCGCTCGTCACCATAACTTAACAACTGAAGAGGTAATTAGTATTCATTCCGAAGGCGAATACTTAGCATATATGATTGGATTTGCTCCTGGATTTCCATTTCTCGGAGGGTTATCTGAAAGAATTGCTACGCCTCGCCGGCCGTCTCCTCGCACCTCTATTCCTGCTGGATCGGTTGGTATTGCGGGAATGCAAACAGGGGTGTATCCTATTTCCACTCCCGGAGGATGGCAATTAATTGGGCAAACGCCTATTAAACTGTTTTTACCAGAACAAAACCCACCAAGTTTGCTGCAGGCTGGAGATATTGTAAAATTCGAGCCTATCTCTAAAGAAGAGTATCAAGAACTACAGGCAAAGGAGGGGGAAAAATGAGTATGCGAGTCAGTAAAGCCGGGTTATTAACGAGCATTCAAGATTTAGGAAGAAGGGGGTTTCAGCAGCACGGTGTAATTGTAAGCGGTGCAATGGATTCTTATTCCCTCCGAATTGCTAATTTACTAGTTGGTAACGATGAAAATGAAGCGGGACTTGAAGTTACGCTAATGGGGCCTACCCTTGAAATAGAAAGCGATTGTTTAGTAGCGATTACAGGGGGAGATTTAACTCCTTCGATCAACGCAAAGCCAGTACCTATGTGGAAACCTTTATTTATTCCAAAAGGAAGCACTTTATCATTTGGTCCTTGCAAAACAGGGTGTCGTTCCTATTTATCTGTAGCAGGAGGATTTGCTATTAGTGAAGTGTTAAATAGTAAAAGTACGTATTTAAGAGGTGAAATTGGCGGCTACAAAGGAAGAGCATTACAAACAGACGATGTTTTATCTCTATCAGTTCCTGCTACTTCAAAGCCTGCTTTTGTTTCAAATGAACTGATAAACGGGGTATATACTTCTTCATGGTCCGTAAATTATAAGGAACTTGTTCACTTTACAAAGAAACCAGGTGTCCGTGTTATTAATGGCAGTCAATACGACTTATTTACACCTGAAAGCAAAAGTTATTTTACGAAAGGGCCTTTTAAAGTATCGAATCAATCAGACCGAATGGGCTATCGAATGGATGGACCTTCTCTTCAGCTTCAAGAAAAAAAAGAGTTATTGTCTGAAGCCGTTTCACAAGGTTCTGTTCAAGTCCCGCCGGATGGAAATCCCATCATCCTGTTAGCAGACCGTCAAACCACGGGGGGATACCCTAAAATTGCTCAAGTCATCACAGCGGATTTACCGCTTTTAGCTCAAGTAAAGCCCGGAGAATCCATTTATTTTTCTCACATTCCGCTTCATGAAGCGGAAAAAATCTATTTAGAAAAAGAACAGATGCTTCAAGAGTTGAAGATTGCTATTAACCTTGCGTCAACTAAATAACACAAAACGGGAGTGACAAGAAATGATAAACGTACGTGAATTGCAAGAAGTTGTTTCATTAATGAATGAATCTGGTATTCAAAAGCTTCATATTGAACATGAAGGAACAAAAGTTGTCATTGATAAAGCGGGAATTCCTTTAGAAGACACAGCTGTCCTGCTCAATGGTATAACCAAAATAACACAGGACGATTTAAATCTCACTGTTTCTTTGCACCAACTCAAGCTGATTGTCCAGGAGTTTACTAATTTCTTTTTGTTTGAAGGAGGTTCCTATGAAAAAACCAAAGTCTAATCAACCGCAACAGCAATATATGCAAAATCCGTATATGAGTCCAAACTACCCTTATTATATGCCTCAGCCGCAGCAGCCCCAGCCAGGCGGCCAGCAGGTTCAAGGGCAAACACAAGGAGGTCCGCCCCCTACCTCTTCTGGAGGCAGCGGTGCCCCGCAAGACCCAAATCAACTGCCCATTGAAGAATCATATATTGAAAATATTTTACGTTTAAATCGAGGAAAAATAGCGACTGTATATATGACGTTTGAAAATAATACACAGTGGAACGCTAAGGTCTTTAGAGGGGAAATTGAAGCAGCCGGACGCGATCATATCATTTTAAGTGATCCACAAACTGGCACTCGTTATGTGTTGCTTATGGTTTATCTCGATTACATCACTTTTGAGGGTCCAATCAAATATAACTATCCGTTTAGCGGTGGAGGCCAGCAGTTGAGCAATTATTCTCCGCGTTAAAAAAACCCCTTTTCAGGGGTTTTTTTATAGCCATTTTACAGCTGCAACAACAATTAAAATCCAAGCTACAATAAACGCAACTCCACCTAGCGGAGTAATCGCGCCGAGAACTTTAATACCGGACGTACTTAATACATAGAGACTGCCCGAAAACAGCACAATCCCCGCGAACATAATCCAGCCCGAAGCTGTTAACAAAGAAGATTGAGGAAATTTGCTTAATAGAAATGCAATGACAAACAGCCCCATTGCATGGAACATTTGGTACTGCACTCCCGTTTTCCATACCTCTAAATACTTCTCTGAAATTTTCCCTTCTAACCCGTGTGCTCCAAAAGCACCAAGAGCAACCGCTAACATTGCATTGATTGCACCGATTATTAAAAATAGTTTCATGTTTTTCTCCTCACTTTAGAAATCAAACAGACTATCGCCGTTTGCATCATCTGATTTCAATTTCGTTCCTTCAAAATTAGGTTTGGATGACTGAATAATCTGTTGCTGCATAATCTCAGGCGATTGCATCATTTCCGGTGAAGACATTACAACAGGTTTTGAAACCGAGACAGGTTTCGATACTGAAACCTCTCCATTTTGATCTAATGCAAGCTCACATAGTGCTTTTATGGCAACCAATTGATCTCGAACGTTCGCACTATTCGAATGGTGCTTTGCTTTTTGTACTTCTGCACTAATTTTATCAAGGAGCTGCGTCATTTTTATATCCATGTAGACACCTCATCTTACATTCAATATGACTTTATACAGCTATTTTATCAAAAGATGAAATAGGAGGCTATGTCTGAAGCTAATCTTCATGAAATGCTCACTTTTACACATCGTCAATTTGCCAATCAATAGATTGACGTCCTTGTTGGAGCAAAAACTCATTTGCTCGTTGAAAGTGATTATTGCCAAAAAAGCCTCGATTAGCCGAAAATGGGCTAGGGTGCGGGCTTTCCAAAATTAAATGGTGCGAATGATGAATAAGCTCCTTTTTAGCTTGTGCATGCTTGCCCCACAGCAAAAACACGACTGGCTCCTCTTTTTGTGCCACTAATTCAATAATACGATCCGTCAGCTGTTCCCACCCTTTTCCTTTGTGAGAGTTCGCTTCTCCTCTTCTAACTGTTAAAACAGTGTTAAGCAAAAGAACACCTTGTTCTGCCCATTTGACCAAATAACCATTATTTGGAATATGATAATCCATTTCACTTTTCAGCTCTTTGTAAATATTCACTAAAGAAGGCGGTGTTTTTACTCCTGGTTGAACAGAGAAGCTCAGTCCATGCGCTTGATTTGGTCCATGATAAGGATCTTGTCCCAATATGACCACTTTTACATTTTTATAATCTGTATAGTGTAAAGCATTAAAAATATCATATTTATCAGGGTAAATGGTGTGGTGATTATATTCATCCACTAAAAACTCTCGAAGCTGTATGTAATAGTCTTTTTGAAATTCTTCTTCTAATAAAGGAGCCCAGTCATTTTTTAAAATACTCATCGCTTATCACCTCATAATAATCTTTTTTGTTATTTTATCGTAAACTCTGCCCCCTGCTCAAACGTTGCCTGCTTTAAATATGCTAAGAGCCTGGGCATATTTTAATATTGTCATGTTCAATGAAACTTTGTATACACTTATAAAGAGTGTATTTTTATATTAAAGGAGGGATTCCATATGATCATTAGCAATCCCCACCAAATAGATGTAACCTACAGCCTGGGTGTTACACCCGTTGAACCAATGATACCAAGAAAATACACCGTTTTCCCAGGTCAACACACTTCTGTTCCTTCCATTCAAATCGGCATTGAATTTGCCTACGATCATATGCAAAAAGAGCGGAACGAATATTTAGCATCCTTCGTCTTTGATAAAGGTTTTTATTCCCTTACTGTGTATTATTACATCGGTGCGCATACATCAACAGATGAAACCATTACACGCTACCTTCACTTTTTAGAACAGCTCCCTGTCATTCTATCGTCCATCTATCACGCTGATGCTTCTTTTTTCGAAAAACATCCACTTTTAATGCACTGTCCTATTTTTATCATCGCCGATAGTCCTGACTTGCCATTTTCAACAAAAAAATCTATCGGTTCCCTGTATCAATATAAATAAATGAGAAAAGCTACTGTTAAAATAACGGTAGCTTTTTCTCCGTATTCGAAACAAAATACTTTTAAACTTGTTAAAAACATGGAATAATAACTACAAATTGTTTTAATCTATTTGCGTTAACCCTTTAAAATCGTTACAATTTATTAGTAGTTCTATACATAAAGGAAAAGGTAAACAAGCAATCATTCGTTTGTTTATAAAGGCCGAGTTTAACGGGCAATGAATCCCCAGATTTCATTTAAGTGTTGTCTGTTAAAGCGGAAAAAAATTGAACGTAACTACGACAAAGTGAGGTCCTAGAAGTAATGACAAATGTACAACCAAAATCCATTATCGTAATTTTTGGCGCTACAGGTGATTTAGCAAAACGTAAGTTATTCCCCTCTATTTTCCGCTTATATAAAGCGAACAAACTATCGGAAGATTTCGCTGTTGTTGGTGTCGCAAGAAGACCTTGGACTAATGACGAATTACGCGAAAATGTAAAAAAATCAGTGAGCAGTTTCAAAAACAGTGACGCTGACATTGAAAAGTTTGCTTCACATTTTTATTACCAACCGTTTGACGTAACAGATGTCGCTTCTTATCAAGAATTAAAAAGCCTAACAGAAAGCCTTGATGAGCAATACAACGTGCCTGGAAATCGTATTTTCTATCTAGCAATGGCACCTGAATTTTTCGGAACAATTGCTTCGAATTTAAAAAATGAAGGTTTAACACAAACAGACGGTTGGAGTCGCCTAGTCATTGAAAAGCCGTTTGGTCATGATTATCCTTCCGCTAAAGAACTAAACGAACAAATTCGCCATGCATTTAAGGAAGATCAAATTTATCGTATCGACCACTACCTCGGTAAAGAAATGGTGCAAAATATCGAAGTTATCCGTTTTGCAAATGCTCTATTTGAACCGATGTGGAACAACCAATACATTTCAAACATCCAAATTACGTCTAGCGAGACGCTTGGTGTAGAAGATCGTGGCCGTTACTATGAATCTTCAGGTGCCCTTCGAGATATGGTACAAAATCATATGCTTCAAATGGTAGCATTGCTTGCAATGGAACCGCCAATTAAATTAACACCGGAAGAAATTCGTAGTGAAAAAGTAAAAGTACTGCGTGCTCTTCGCTCTTTATCAGTAGATGAAGTAGATGATTATTTTGTACGAGGCCAATACGGCAAAGGTGTACTTGAAGGAGAAGAAGTGATCGGCTACCGCGAAGGAAACTCGGTTGATCCTGAGTCTAACACCGCTACATTTGTTTCTGGTAAGCTTATGATCGATAACTTCAGATGGGCTGGCGTACCAATTTATATCCGTACAGGTAAACGCATGAAAGAAAAAGCAACGACAATTGTTGTACAGTTCAAAGACTTACCAATGAACCTGTACTTCAATAAAGATAAAGAAATTCATCCAAACTTGCTTGTCATTCATATCCAACCGGAAGAAGGCATTACGCTTCACTTAAACGCGCGTAAAACGCCGGGTGCAACATCGTCCACACCAATTAACTTGAACTATTGCAATAACTGTGGAGATAAAATGAATACACCGGAAGCTTATGAGCGCCTTATTTATGATTGCATGCTTGGAGATGCAACGAACTTTACTCACTGGGATGAAGTAGCCCTTTCTTGGAAGTTTGTTGATACCATTTCAGAAGCATGGGAAAGCACAAAAGCACAAAACTTCCCGAACTACGAATCAGGTTCAATGGGACCAAAAGAATCAGACGCATTGCTTGCTGAAGACGGTTTCCACTGGTGGCCAGTCGGAGAAGACAACTTCTCACCTAAAGAGTAAATAAAAAAAGCAGCTGTAGTATACAGCTGCTTTTCTTGTTTTTTATTTTAACCACTCAGTATGGAATACGCCCTCTTTATCAACACGTTGATATGTGTGAGCTCCGAAGTAGTCACGTTGCGCTTGTAAAAGGTTCGCTGGTAACGTTTCTGTACGGTAGCTGTCATAGTAAGCTAATGCACTTGAGAAACTTGGTACAGGAATACCTTGTTTAACCGCAATTGAAATAACTTCACGAAGAGCCGACTGATAGCCTTCTACGATATCCTTGAAGTATGGGTCTAATAATAAGTTTGTTAGATCTGCATCGCGATCGTAAGCTTCTTTAATTTTTTGTAAGAATTGTGCACGGATGATACAACCACCACGGAAGATCATTGCAATATCACCGTACTGTAAATTCCAGTCATATTCTTCAGAAGCTGCTTTCATTTGAGCAAACCCTTGCGCATATGAACAAATTTTACTCATGTACAATGCTTTACGGATTGCTTCTACTAATTCGGTTTTATCACCTTCAAATGCAGCTGCATTTGGACCGCTCAATACCTTGCTTGCTTTTACACGTTCTTCTTTCATAGCTGAAATAAAGCGCGCAAATACAGATTCCGTAATGATTGGTAGTGGTACACCTAAGTCAAGCGCACTTTGGCTTGTCCATTTACCTGTACCCTTTTGACCTGCAGTGTCTAAAATAACGTCTACAAGTGCTTTACCTGTTTCTTCATCTTTTTTCGTAAAGATATCAGCTGTGATTTCAATTAAGTAGCTATCTAGCTCGCCTTTATTCCATTCAGCAAATACTTCATGTAGTTCATCTGTTTCTAAACCTAATACGTTTTTCATAATGAAGTATGCTTCACAAATTAACTGCATATCGCCATACTCGATGCCGTTATGAACCATTTTCACGTAGTGACCTGCACCATTTGGTCCAATGTATGTGCAGCAATCATCGCCTTCAACTTTCGCTGAAATAGCTGTTAAGATTGGTTTTACAAGTTCATATGCTTCTTTTTGTCCGCCAGGCATGATTGAAGGTCCTTTTAATGCGCCTTCTTCTCCGCCGGATACGCCTGTACCGATGAAATGGATACCTAATTCTTCTAGCTCTTTGTTACGACGAATTGTATCCTGGAAGAATGTATTTCCGCCATCGATTAAAATGTCGCCTTTTTCTAAGTATGGTTTTAACGAATCAATTGTTGCATCTGTAGCAGCACCAGCTTTAACCATTAATAAAATTTTACGCGGTTTTTCAAGAGAATTAATAAACTCTTCCACACTGTATGTACCTGCAAAATTTTTACCTTCTGCTTCTGTTTTTAGGAACTCTTCTGTCTTTTCAGGAGAGCGGTTATAAACTGAAACAGAATAGCCTCTGCTCTCAATGTTTAGCGCCAAGTTTTTCCCCATAACCGCTAAACCGATAACACCGATTTGTTGTTTTGCCATGTTAAATTCTTCCCTTCATGTGTAATATGAATTGGTCAACCTAATCGTAACTGAACATATCATAAAGAAAGTTACAGATTCAAGTTTGATATAACCATAATCATACGTTTTATTATACACATTTGAAAAGAATCATGCTCACCGAACATTGATTATTTTGAAGAAAATTTCGATAAAATAAGCGAAATGAACGCAGTTACTAATCATCCGTACATTCTTAACTACCTTTAGACGCATTTTAACATTTTCTTAAACAATTACTTTTGTTAAAATATTAAGCAGTTAATCATTTCAATGAATTGATGATCAACACGGTTGTTACCGTTTTACTATATTTATTGTAGCTAAAAAGCTGTACTAGTACTTATTTTGTTTTATGAAGAGGGATTTTATATATGACGAAACCAATCAAAGATCCGTTCAAGGAAAATTTTGATACGCTTGAAGAATTCGCTGATCGCATTAGCGAAGTATTGAACTGTCCTATTACCATTGAAGATGCTAATCATCGCTTATTAGCTTATAGCACCCATGACGAAAGAACGGACCAGGCGCGTATTGCCACAATTATTGGAAGAAGAGTTCCGGAAAAAGTCATCAACAACTTATGGAAAGAAGGCATTATTCCTAAACTGCTTGAGACAAATGAACCTGTGCGTGTGAAAAATATAAATGAAATTGGGCTTGGAGATCGCATAGCTATTTCCATCTGGAAAAATGAAGAAGTTCTAGGATTCATCTGGGCTGTTGAAATTGAGAAAGCCTTAGGCGACGAAGAAGTAGAGCTATTAAAAAAAGCTGCGAATGTATTAAAAAATAAATTGCTACAGCTTCAAATTCGAAAGTATAAACGAGAGGAACGTTCACAAGAATTTTTCTGGAAATTATTAACTGGTCACATTAAGTCTCGCCAAGAAATTTCAGAAGCGTTTTATGAAGCTCAAATTACAGCTCCATCAACGTTTTCCATTGCTATCTTTCGCTTCCAAGAAGATATTACGCCTGAAGCTGAACGTCAAATCTCGTATATGTTAAAAACGATGCATCGCTTGAAAATCGTTCTTTATACGATTGATTGCAATGACTTAATCTTACTGCTTTCTTTGGATGCGGTTGAAAACCCTCTTGATGAACAGCGAGATTTTGTAGACTATTTTAGAGGCAACATGTATGAACGCTTTGATGTTACTCAAATTAAAGCCAGCTGCAGCAGTATTTATTCATCGCACGATCATATCGAAAAAAGTTATAAAGAAGCCTTGAACGTATTAGATATGAAAAGTAAGTTTCCAGAAGAAACGAAAGAGATTATTAACTATCAGGAATTAGGTATTTATCAATTTCTTGATGTTATTTTAGAAAAGCGCGTGCAAGATCAATTTGAAAACCATTCTTTAAAGAAGCTAACTGATTACGATCTTCGTCATAATAGCAACTTGGTGGAGACTCTCGAAGTATTTTTAAATAATGATAATAACATTAACGAAGCAGCAAAAGAATTAAATGTGCATATGAATACACTTAGCTATCGATTAAAGCGAATTTCAGAGATTGGTGATATTAACTTAAAGGACGTTAATCAAAAAATGACTCTTTATATTGATATTAAGTTAATGAAATATAAAAAATAACAGATAATGTAACTTCTTTTAACATTGAGCTATTCGTTTATTTTCTAATAAACAAATAGCTCTTTTTTTACTTTTTATTTCCTTATGATGTTAGATGACCTTACATAAAAATTAAAAATTCTGATAAGTAAGCGTTTACATTTGTGTGTTTAAACAAAAATCACTTCTTCAATTCTTCTTTCTAGACAAAGAAATTTCATAAAACTTTCTTTATACTAAAGGTACACAAACGACCAAGGGGGAAATTAATCATGATTATTGGCGTACCAAAAGAAATCAAAAACAACGAAAACCGAGTAGCGATTACACCAGCAGGCGTAGCATCATTTGTTGGTACAGGTCATCGTGTATTAATTGAAAATGAAGCGGGTATTGGAAGTAACTTCACAAACGAAGATTATGTAAAAGCTGGAGCTGAAATCGTTGAGACAGCAGCTGACGTTTGGGCACAAGCTGAAATGGTTATGAAAGTAAAAGAACCATTAGCAAGTGAATACGGCTATTTTAGACCAGGTCTTATCTTATTCACATACCTTCACTTAGCAGCTGAACCAGCACTAGCAAAAGCATTAAAAGATAGCGGCGTAACAGCCATTGCTTATGAAACAGTAGCAGTAAATCGTACATTGCCTCTATTAACACCTATGAGTGAAGTAGCAGGACGTATGGCTGCTCAAATCGGTGCACAATTCCTTCAAAAATCAAACGGTGGAAAAGGAATTTTATTAGCGGGTGTTCCTGGAGTTAGCCGCGGAAAAGTAACGATTATCGGAGGCGGCGGTGTTGGTACAAATGCTGCAAAAATCGCAATCGGTCTCGGTGCTGATGTAACAATTATTGATTTAAGTCCTGAACGCCTACGTCAATTAGACGATATCTTTGGCAACCAAATCAATACGCTAGTGTCAAACCCTTACAATATTGCGGATGCAGTAGCAGAGTCAGATTTAGTGATTGGCGCAGTATTAATTCCAGGTGCAAAAGCTCCAAAACTAGTAACGGAAGAAATGGTGAAAACAATGAAGCCAGGTTCTGTTATTGTTGACGTAGCAATCGACCAAGGTGGTATTGTTGAAACAATCGACCACATTACAACACACGATCAGCCGACTTATGAAAAGCATGGGGTTGTACACTATGCAGTTGCAAACATGCCGGGAGCAGTTCCTCGCACATCAACAATTGCTTTAACAAACGTAACCGTACCTTACGCACTTCAAATTGCTTCTAAAGGTGTTCACAAAGCAATCGCTCAAAACGAAGCGTTAAAATTAGGAGTGAACGTTGCAAACGGAGCCATTACGTACGAAGCAGTTGCACATGATTTAGGTTATGATTATGTATCAGTAGACGTAGCTCTTGAAAAAGAATTAGCTTCTATCTAATAAATAGTGAAAAACGTCCTTAACCCGCTGTTAAGGGCGTTTTTATTTTACATGAACAACAATTAGCTATAAAAAACACGACTATTTAAAGCTTTGTGTATCTGTTCACTGGTAATCTCCGGTACTATTGGCCAGAATTCAGGAGTAGGAAACATAAGGTTACTAGGCGTTCTATTATGATTTCCATCTAGTTCATGAAAAGGTTCTGGATCATCCGTCTCGTTAAAACGATTCGTAATAAACATAAAATGACCTAATTCATGTGCGAGAAGATACTCATCTGTACTTGCATTTGTCATAATAATAAGCGGAAAAGAATTATAAGTTACAGCGAGAGTAGATGAATAATCAAAATTAACAGGCCCAAATCTATTTCCATTCATGTAAAATACATACACATCAGCATTTTGACAAACTTTTCGGCCAGTTTTAAGCATTGCTTGTACCATTGTAAGATGACTAGCCCCTCCAATTGGAAAATCTTCCGCATTATTAACAATGCCACTGATGTTTTCCAAAAAAACAACTGAACGTGTAATAGTAAATGTAACACCTTGGATTAATCGGTTTTTCTCATATTGTTTCCATATTTTATTAGCAGCGGCTATGTCTCTTTTTACACGATTGGGAACTATAGACTGATTATCTGTGGAGTTTCGATCAACTTTAGCTCCTGGTAATACAATTATACAAACATTTAAAGTGCCTGCCTTAACAGTTCTGAAGTGATCATTTGTTAAATTTGAATTCATATAATAATCTTTGTGGTTTTTTCTGCGAGGTTGTGATTTATTGAAAGCATACGAATCGTCTTTATAACTGTCATGATTAGAATGTTTTTTTATGTGAATCACCCTTTCTTAAGTTTCTCTTTATTTTATTCATGAAAAGAAAGAGTGCTTGTACCATAAGGTAAAAGAGGCTAAGACAAAAGTATACATTTAGGATTCATACAGTTTTTAGAAATTGAATATCTACATTAAAAGCGATAAAATAAAAGAAAAAGTGAAAAGTGAATGGAAGAAATTTATCTAAAACACATTGGGCAGCTAAAAACCGACCGGTGGAAGTTTTACTCTATTTTCTCTATGAACTTAAAATACGGGAGGATTTTTTATGACAATGAATAAAGCATTAACCATTGCGGGTTCTGACAGCAGCGGCGGAGCTGGCATTCAAGCGGATTTAAAAACATTCCAAGAACTGGGTGTTTACGGAATGACAGCTTTAACAACAATTGTAACAATGGATCCCGATAACAGCTGGTCTCATAACGTATTTCCGCAAGAAGTTTCAACTGTTGAACAGCAGTTGAAAACAATTGTAAAAGGCGTAGGCGTACAAGCTCTAAAAACAGGTATGCTTGGCTCAGTGGAAATTATTGAACTAGCCGCAAAAACAATTGAAGAATATGGTTTAAAAAATGTCGTAGTAGATCCTGTGATGGTATGTAAAGGAGAAGACGAAGCGCTTCACCCGGAAACAACTGTCAGCTTGCGTGATGTACTAGTTCCAAAAGCAACAGTCGTAACCCCTAATTTATTTGAAGCTAGTCAATTAAGTGGACTTGGTCCTATCAAAACGGTCGATAAAATGAAAGAAGCAGCCGTCAAGATTTTTGACCTTGGTGCCGAATATGTATTGATTAAAGGCGGAAGTAAATTGGCGCATGAAAAAGCAATTGATTTGCTTTATGATGGAAAAACGTTTGAGATCTTAGAGTCTGAACGTATTGAAACAACATTCACGCACGGTGCTGGATGCACATACTCAGCTGCGATTGCTGCTGAATTGGCAAAAGGCAGTGACGTCAAACAAGCTATTTATACAGCAAAAGAATTTATTACAGAAGCAATTCGTCATTCATTTGCTTTAAATCAATATGTTGGACCGACAAATCACGGTGCATACCGTCGTAACAAGGAGAAAGTAACAAACTAAAAAGCATGCCTAAAGGCATGCTTTTTAGTTTGCTTATTGTTTAACTGTTTCAAGCGCATTCAAAATAGCTTGAGCTACGCCGTGCTCGTCATTTGTTCCTGTTACGATATGAGCAAATTCTTTAATTTCTTGAGGGGCATTCCCCATCGCTACAGCACGTCCAACTCGCTGAAACATCGATACGTCGTTATAATTGTCTCCAATGGCCATCGTTTCTTCTAGAGAAATATGGCGTTCTTGAACAAATGATGTAACTGCAATTCCTTTTTGAGCATTTTCATCATTTATTTCAATATTTTCTTTACCAGATGCACTGACTGCAATCGAATCTAACTTCACAAGTTCTATTTTTGCCTGTTCTAACTTTTCTTCGTCAAAAGAGAAAGCAAGCAGCTTATAAATGTCCTTGTTTGGATCTTGAAATAACGCTTCATACTCTTCAATAAGCTTTACTCTGCCGCTATTGAAACGCTCTTTTGCCGCTTCTAACGATTTTTCATAATTATCTTTTAAGCTAGCGCTTAAATAAATATCCATTAATACCGACAAAGCTTTTTCATAGTCATTTGAATACGTGCCTTTACTTGTATAGACTTCAAAGTACAGCTGAAACTTCTTAAAAATATCCTCTACTTCGCGAATAGATTCCATCGTCATGCCTACTGAATATTGTTTTTCTCCTTGTGGATTCCGAAGCTCTGCTCCGTTTGCACAAATTAAATATGTATGAAGTCCTGCTTCTTCTAAAACATAACGGGCCTCTTCATAAGAACGTCCCGTAGCAACAACAACTTCCACCCCTGCCTTTTGAGCTGTCTTAATCGCTTGGGCATTTTCTTTACTTACAACTTGTTCACTATTTACTAAAGTTCCATCCATATCGATCGCAATACATTTAATCATGATGTACCCCTTCCTATGCATCTTTGCTCTCTTATTTTATTCTAGCATATGTTTTTTTGCGCTTTGCTACTTGCATGTAAAAGATTTACTAATTTTTTGTATACGCGCTGTTATAATCTGTTCCTTTTCTTGCTTTTTCGAAAACCTCTTTGATCGTCTTTAAATGCAAATCAGCTGTTGAATATACGTGAAAACTCACATCCTCTTCCTTCAGATGCTTACCAACGCCGATAGAAACCATATCTGTTTGATTAATAGCTTTTATACCGGCCTCTCCATCTTCTATGCCCACACATGCATAGGGTTTTACTTGTAATTGATCGGCAGCTGTCAAAAATATTTCTGGATCTGGTTTTCCCTTCTTTATTTTTCTCACATCCACAATGCAATCAAAAAAAGAACGTATTCCTAGCGAATCTATTACAGTATTTGCATTTGAACTAGAAGAAGCAATTCCCATTTTAATGCCTTGCTTTTTGCAATCCTCTAACAACAATTGTATTCCTGGAAGTAGATGATCCTTTGTCATTTCCCTTATTAATGCTTGGTAATGCTTATTCTTTTCATCAGCAAGCTGTTCTTTTTTTTCCACTGTAAGACGTACGTTGCCTTGTGCAGCAATGAGCTCTACAGTTTTCACTCGGCTGATCCCCTGCAGCTGCTGATTCAGTTCTTCAGAAAATGAAACGTTAAGTTGATCTGCTACTTTTTTATTTGCTCTATAATATAAATGTACCGTATCTGCAATAACACCGTCTAAATCAAAAATAATCGCTTGTAGCCCTTCTTTTTTCATATTATCCTCCTCTGTACTTGTCTTTATGCCATTACTTGAATGCTTTGATTACATTCTATCGTGTTAAAATACCGGTAATACTGTTCACTTTATCATAAAATTTTTTTCATCATTTATGATTCATGAATAAATTTTTCAAAAAAAGAGAAATTACAGTCTTGCATTATGAAAGCCCTTTTATTACAATAAGGTTATGCAAACGGTTGCACTATCTTTGAAATATAGTTTATCAAAAAATAAAATGAAAACCCATACATAGGGGAAGGGGAAAAACTATGAAGAAGTTCTTTTCATTTGATTTTTGGCAGAAATTTGGTAAGGCTTTATTAGTAGTAGTAGCGGTTATGCCCGCAGCTGGTATTATGATTTCACTTGGAAAACTAGTTGCAATGACTGGAGGAGACGTCACTGCTGTACAAACAATTGCACGCGTGATGGAAGACATAGGCTGGGGTATCATTACAAATCTTCATATTTTGTTCGCTGTTGCCATCGGGGGCTCTTGGGCAAAAGAACGTGCTGGAGGTGCATTTGCTGCACTCATCGCATTCATTCTTATTAATCGAATTACAGGAGCCATTTTCGGAGTTAAAGCAGAAATGCTCTCAGATTCAAAAGCAACGGTTCAATCACTGTTTGGACAAGAATTAGTTGTAAAAGACTACTTCACATCTATTTTAGGATCTCCTGCTCTTAACATGGGAGTGTTCGTAGGAATTATCGCCGGGTTTTTAGGTGCGAATTTATTCAATAAATATTACAACTATGATAAATTGCCTGAAGCCCTTTCGTTTTTTAACGGCAAACGCTTCGTACCATTTGTGGTCATCGGTGGTTCAGTTGTAACGGCACTGCTTTTATCCATTGTATGGCCGTTCATCCAAGGTTCATTAAACAGCTTCGGACAGTGGATTGCAACATCTAGAGACACAGCTCCTATTCTAGCACCATTTATTTTCGGAGCATTGGAGCGCCTGCTTCTTCCATTTGGTCTTCATCATATGCTGACAGTTCCTATGAACTACACGGAGCTAGGCGGAACGTACAAAATTTTAACAGGTTCTGGAGCAGGTTCCACTGTTGCCGGTCAAGATCCTTTGTGGCTTGCTTGGATTGCAGATTTAAATAATTTCCGCGCTGCAGGAGATATGGACAGCTACAAACAGCTCTTACATGACGTTACACCTGCACGATTTAAAGTAGGACAGATGATTTTATCTTGTGCGTCATTAATTGGAATCGCTTTAGCAATGTATCGTAACGTAGATCCTGACAAACGTTCAAAATATCGTTCAATGTTCTTTTCAGCTGGACTAGCTGTTTTCTTAACAGGCGTAACAGAACCAATCGAATTTATGTTCATGTTCGCAGCACCTCTTTTATATGTCGTATATGCAATTATGACTGGACTGGCTTTTGCCATTGTTGATATTGTTCATGTTCGCGTACACTCCTTTGGCGTAATTGAACTATTAACACGTATACCAATGATTATCAAAGCCGGACTATGGGCTGACTTAATGAACTTTGTCATCGCCTGCCTTGTATTCTTTGGCTTAAATTTTGGAGTGGCAAACTTCTTAATCAAACGTTTTAACTTCCCAACGCCGGGACGTAACGGAAACTATATCGATGAAGAAACAACTGCAACAAGCAGCAAGCAGGTGAAAAATGATTCGCTTGCCCCAGTCATTATTGGACTGCTTGGCGGAGAAAACAATATTGAAGACGTTGATGCTTGTATGACTCGCTTACGTGTAACGGTAAAAGATATACATGCCGTTGCAGGAGAAAGTGAGTGGAAACAAAACGGAGCCCTTGGTTTAATCTTGAAAGATAAAGGGGTACAAGCTATTTATGGACCTAAAGCGGATGTTTTGAAATCCGACATTCAAGATTTGTTAGGAGCTTAACATAATGAAGCTATTAACGTTAAATTGCCACTCTTGGCAAGAGGAAAATCAGCTAGACAAGTTATCTTGTCTAGCTGAAGTAATTAAAAAAGAAAAATATGATGTCATTGCTTTACAGGAAGTAAGCCAAAAAGTAGACGCACCTTATGTATATGACTACATTCGCAGCGATAATTACGCTTGGCTTCTAGCAAAAGAACTGGGTAAGCAAGGTGAAGACTATCAATTAGTATGGGATTTATCTCATATAGGCTATGAAGTGTATGAAGAAGGAATTGCCATTTTAACGAAACACCCGATTATTGAAGAGCATTCATTTTTTGTTTCACAAACGTCAAACATTGACTATTGGAAAACGAGAAGAATTGTTGGAGCCACAATCGAATATGAAAAAGAACTCCTTACGTTTTATTCTTGTCATCTTGGCTGGTGGGATGACGAGGAAGAGCCGTTCAAGCAGCAAGTTGATACGCTGCTAGCTCATGTACACAAAGATAACCCATTTTTCCTACTCGGAGACTTTAATAATGACGCTCATAGACGAAATGAAGGTTACGACTACCTGTTGAGCCAAGGCCTCTATGATACGTATACTCTATCGAACAAAAAAGACAGCGGTATTACAGTTAAAGGCAACATTGCTGGATGGGATGATAATGAACGGGCACTGCGCCTTGATCTAATTCTATCGAGTCATGCGCAGGACATTCAGTCATCAACTGTGGTGTTTAACGGCATACATTATCCCGTTGTTTCCGACCATTTTGGGGTAAGTGTTGAAGTGAAATAAGTGACATAAAGCGAACGAATAACGTTCGCTTTTTTTCGTGTGATTATGATGATGTGAAAATCATCTTCTTTACTGCTTTATCTATCGTTTTGGAAGTGTCCGATAAACTTTCGCATTTTAAAAAGTAGGTGTGCTATAATATTGTGATGTTGGCGATATGCAACCCATTTTTGCATGTTTATCAATGAAATCGCTCAACTTAATAGTAAGATGATACATGTAAGCTCTATTTAAATGAACACCCGTTGTCATTATCATAAACTAATAAAGAAAAATAGGTGTGAAACAATCATGAAAATTTTGTTGATTTCAAATATGTATCCTTCGGAACAATTCCCGAGCTATGGTGTATTTGTTCAAAACACTGAAAAAATTTTAGTTCAAAATGGTATTCAAGTTGATAAAATTGTCATGCAAAAAAAGACAAGCAAATTAAGCAAGCTTTTTAGCTATGCTTCTCATTATGCTAATGTCGTCTTGACGGGCTTGACAAAAAACTACGACTACCTTTACGTACATTATGCATCTCATAATGCTCTTCCGCTGCTGGTTCTTAAAAAGCTGAAGAAGAATGTGAAGATTGTGACAAACGTGCATGGTTCAGACGTTGTACCTGAAGTACCTTCACAGGAAAAGTATCAGCCTAGAGTAAATGATTTATTGCACCATTCTACTAAAATTATTACTCCTTCTCCTTATTATAAAGGGCTCGTTGAAGAGAAATATAAGGTTCATAACCCAATTTATATTTTTCCAAGCGGAGGAGTGAATAAAGATCTGTTTCACCCTTATGCAGATAAAAGCAAAGCTTATCAAGAACTAAACTTGGACCCTACTATCCGTTATCTTGGATGTGTAAGCCGCATTGATGTGGGTAAAGGATGGGAATACTACCTGCAAGCAATTGCAAAAGCTGAACAACAAATGCCCACTTCTTACAAATACCTATACGTTGGAAGCGGAAAAGACGAAGCTGCATTTAAGGAAATGATCAAGACTCTGGGCCTAGAGGAAAAAGTCATCCATTTCCCTCTCCTTCCTCAGTCCTCTCTTGCTTACGTATATAATGCAATTGAAGCATTCGTGTTTCCGACCGTAAGAAAAGGAGAAAGTTTGGGCTTAGTCGGCCTCGAAGCTATGGCTTGCGGAGCACCCGTAATTGGGAGTCAGATTGGTGGTCTAAAAGATTACATTATAGACGGAAAGAATGGTCTATTCTTTGAGCCTAAAAATGTAGACGAACTAGCTTCACAGCTACAGGCTTTTATTAATCTTCCTGAAGATGTGAAACAGCAAATGTCTCAACAGGCGTTACAAACAGCAAACCGCTACACAGTAGATGTAATTGCTGAACAACTCCCAACAATTTTTTTTGATGAGGTGGAAAAATGAAAGTCGCAGTTTTAATTCCTTGTTATAACGAGGAAGTAACAATTGGAAAAGTAATTGACGATTTCAAACGCGAACTGCCTAGTGCAGATATTTATGTGTACGATAACAATTCAAAAGATCGGACAAGTGAAATTGCACTTGAACACGGGGCAATCGTCAAAAAAGAATTCAAGCAAGGAAAAGGAAACGTTGTACGTTCGATGTTTCAAGAAATTGATGCAGATTGTTATGTTATGGTAGATGGGGATGATACGTATCCTGCAGAATTTGTTCATCAATTAATTGAGCCTATTAGAAATCGAGAAGCTAACATGGTCATTGGAGATCGTTTATCAAACGGAACGTATCTCGAAGAAAACAAACGTGCTTTCCATAATTTCGGAAACAACTTAGTACGTTCTTTAATTAACGGCCTGTACAAAAGCAACATTAAAGATATCATGACAGGTTATCGTGCGTACGATAAATTATTTGTAAAATCAATACCTGTGATGAGCCCGGGATTTGAAATTGAAACAGAAATGAGTCTTCACGCGTTAGATAAACGCTTCCGCCTAAAAGAAATCGCGATCGATTATCGCGATCGACCTGAAGGCAGCGAATCGAAACTTAATACGTTCTCTGATGGATTTAAAGTGTTACGAATGATTTTTACGTTATTTAAAGAGTACAAGCCGCTTCAGTTCTTCTCCATTTGGACAGTGTTATTTATTGTCGCAGGATTAGCTGTTGGTGCTCCAGTACTTTATGAATTTTTTGATACAGGCTTTATTACCAAAGTACCTTCATCTATCTTAGCAACTGGATTGATGGTGTTAGGTGTTTTATCTTTCGTCTGTGGATTAATTCTAGATACAATCGCTTCATTAAATCGCAAGCAATATGAATTAGAACTAAATAAAAAAATTGAACAGATTGAACAAGTAGGAGAATAACAATGATGAAGAATAAAAAAAGTATTTTGCTGCTTACAGTAACAGCTTTAATTATTCTTATCGGTTTAAGTATTGGTAATCCAGACGGTGTTCACTATCTTTCCCTTTTTGCTGCACTTGTATTTACCATCATAAGCTCTATTTTTATTTATAAAAATAGAGCTTATGCTTCATTTAAACCGCTAGAATGGCTATTGCTGATTGTTTTTTCGTTTATCGTACAGTTTTCTCTTTTAGATAACTTACATATGACGAGCTCAACTATTTTCTTACTCGTTTTGTATGCCGTCAGCCGTACTTTATTGGCAATGCTGCTAACGGCCGCTGTACTCAGCGCTATCAAACAGATAAACGATTTTCACTATACATCTGCACACCCAAAGCGTTACCTAGGAATTGTTACAATTCTTATTCTAGCTGTTAGTCTATATTACTGGTTCGCCTTTTTCCCAGCGGCCATGACTCCCGATTCATTAGCACAGTGGAGACAGGCACATAACGGAGAATTTAACGATTGGCACCCTATTATGATTACGTGGCTGATTATGCTGCTGACAAAAATATGGGATAACCCAGGAATTGTAGCATTCACGCAAATTGTTGTTGTAGTAAGCATATACGCCTATACGTTCGATTTTTTCATTAAACGCAAAGCACATCCTGTTATGATTGGACTTTTAACAGCTATTATTGTCATTATTCCAAGCTTTTTAATCTTTTCAATTATTATTTGGAAAGATATTTTATACAGTGCTTTTCTGCTGTTTTTTACGGTGAATATTGCAAAAATCTATTTGTCAAAAGGTGCTTGGATTAAAAGTAAAGCAGGCTTCTTCTTACTTTTACTTTCTGCATTTGGAGTAGCTTTCTTTAGACATAATGGTTTTCCTGTATTTGTTTTGACTTTCCTTTTAATGATCGTCTTATTCAGAAAAAATTGGAAACCTCTTGTCACGATTTTCTTAGTTGTCTTTATTTTACAAAAGATTGTTACAGGCCCTGTGTTCACGTGGCTTGATGTACAGCCTTCGGATCCAAATGAAGCTTTGTCTATCCCAACTCAACAAATTGCAAACATCATTTCAAATGATGGGGAGATGTCAAAAGAAGAGCGCGAATATTTTAATAAAGTGCTTCCTATTGAATTGTGGAAAGAAAAGTACAATCCATATAAAAGCGATCCTATTAAATTCACTTGGAAATACTACGACCGCGAGTTTATTTTTAATGATCTAGGTCTTTACTTTAAGAATTATGCTAGCATTGTCATCAAAAATCCTTATCTAGCAACGGAAGGCTTTCTCAAACAAACGGCTTTGGTATGGCAAATCAATCCTTTTAAAGATGGCTACACAGATACGTATGTAACCAACATTTATTACGGCAATGATTTAGGTCTTAAAAATAAAGTAATCGAGCCGTTTATTACGCATACTGCCAATGCTTACTTAGCTATTTTTAAGCACCCTGTTTTTACATTCTTATGGAAACCAGCTTTTTATCACTGTGTCATTTTATTATTTTCATTAATGCTAGTGATTCGAAGAGGAATTACGTCACTTATTATCGTCATTCCTTGGGCTCTTAACACGCTTTCTGTTCTTGCGGCATTGCCGGCTCAAGATTTTCGATATTTATTAGCAAGCGTATTTGTGTCTTTCTTCTTTATTGGTCTTCCTTTTATCCGATTTGATCAGAAAGAAAGGGATGTGACCTCCTGATGGAGAGCAATTACAACAAAAAGCTAGGAATCACACTCATTATCGTGGCTTCCCTGTTTACAGCTGTTGGACAACTTTTTTGGAAGTTGTCCGAAGCTTCATTTAACTTAAATTTAATTATTGGTTTTTTTCTTTATGGATTAGGAGCGGTTTTTATGATTGCCGCTTTTAAATTTGAAAGAGTTTCCTTGCTTCATCCATTTTTAAGCCTAGGATACGTAATCAGCATTGCTCTTGGTTTCTTTCTATTAAATGAAACCATTAGCCCTATGAAGCTGGTCGGTACTCTTATTATTATCGTAGGTGTAATTTTAGTAGGTGGCCAAGATGAATAGTATCCCGCTTTTACTTATTATGACTCTTTTAGGTTCAGTTGGAGCTGTCTTTTTCAAGTATATTTCTACGTATTTAAATGAAAAAAAGATAAAGCTAGCGCTTATTTGCTTTGTGGGTGGCGGCCTTTTTTACGGGGCGGCAGCTCTGCTTAATGTGTATGTTTTAACGCTGTTACCTTATTCTATTGTATTTCCGCTCACGTCTATTACGTATATTTGGACATTAACATTCGGTTACTTTTTAATTAAAGAAAAAGTTACAACAAAACAAGTTATCGGCTGTATTCTTCTAATTGTCGGATGCTTCTTTATTGCTAATAGTTGATGAGATAACTTGAAAAGGTAGGAGTTTCGCATGAAAAACTTAAAATTCGCGAGCATTTTACTGCTCATATCAACATTATTTTTGAAATTTTCTAGTATGATTCGTGATTTAGTTATTGCTAACTATTTCGGTACAAGTTATATTGTCGATTCATACAACGCAGCAATGATCATTCCAAACGCTTTTATTTTATTTATGCTAACGGGGATGAAGGATGCGTTTATTCCTAGTTATTTACGTTATGAAAAAGAAAATAAAGGAAAGGTTCATTTGACTAATATTGTTAAATCAACCTTTCTTATTTGTTTCATTATTTCGGTTCTCGGATCAATTGCCGCTTTCTTTTACTTTCCCGCTTCGTATTCTAATTTTTCCAAAGCAGCAATTGAACTAGGAATTTATACGGGCGTTATGTACTTCTTATCTCTTTCACTAGTTGGAGTGAATGCCGTATACGAAGGTGTATTTGATGCACGAAGTCAATATTCTTTCTCTGTGTTTTCTCAAACGGTTGTTGTACTATTTACGATTTTAAGTACAATCCTATTACATTCAATTATGGGCGGCTATGCAATTGCTCTTGGCTATTTTGTAGGAACAATTGCTTCTTTCTTAATTAAAGTTGTCTATTTTAAACCGCAGCATCTGCTGTTATGGAAGCAAAAAATTGACCGTGATGAAGTGGTGGCTTTTTATAAAGTATTCATCCCTGTCGGTGTGACCATTATGGTCGGTCAAATTAATTTAACTGTAAACTTCTTCTTTGCTGGCTCCTTTGGTGAAGGTGTTATTTCATACTTAAATTACGCCTTCAGACTTGTAAGTATTCCCCAGGCAATATTCGGGGTTACGGTCGCAACCATTATTTATCCGCTGATTGCCAGAGCCATTTCTGAAAAAGATGAAGAACGCTTTAAATCCGGAATTGAAAAAGGGATTACGTTTATGCTGATGCTGCTGATTCCGACGATTGTTATTATGATCTTTTACATGAAAGACATTGTAATGATTGCTTATCAGCGCGGTGCATTTGACGCAAATTCGACGTTAAAAACAACGGATGTATCTTATTATTACCTAGGTTCGGTGTTTTTCTATTCGCTGCAAGCTGTTCTTGCAAAAGGATTTTATTCTCTTCAAAAAGGTTATCTTATTATGAGAGCAGGCTTATTATCCATTGTGTTAAACATCATCTTTAACATGATTTTCACTAAATTTATGGGATACCAAGGATTAGCACTTTCCATGTCAGTGGTTGCCTTTTTCTATACGGCCATCGTATTCGTTATGCTGGCAAAACAAATCAATCACTTTCATTACGGATATCTAGTGAAAGAAACAGGAAAAATTCTTTTAGCTTCTGTACCTGTTGCTATCCTCATGTTCTTCTTGAAGGACATCGCATTTTTGAATTCATTACATGTTATCTTACGATTTGGTATTGTCTGTCTTGCAGGTGGTTTAGTATACTTAATGTCGACGCTATTATGCAGAGTAGAAGGTGTTATGCTTTTAGTTAAAAGAAAACGTTAATTCACGTAAAACAGGAGAGTACTATATGAAGAACACATACTGGTTATTTTTTCTGTTCGTTGGTTTTATTTCAATTCAGCCAATTATTGATATGCTAACGACGTACATGGTTTTGAACATGGATAGTGGTCTCTCAATTGGGGTTGTTATTCGCTTTCTATATATGATTTTTGCAGGTGTCCTACTTTTAGTGTTTGCTAAACAATCAAAATGGGCTAGATATTCGATTATCTACCTTATTGTTTTTGCACTCTTTCTTGGACTCAATATCTACTTAAATCATCAATGGAAAGATCCTTATTATATTGGGCAAGAAATTAAATTTTTCAATAAGGTTGTTTATATGAACGTTACATTACTTGGAATGATTGTGATGTTTTTACATTATCGATCGTCTTTGGATGTAAAAAGAATACTGAGCAAAAACTTATTGACTGCTTCACTCATCATCAGTATTGTTTTTATCGGTACAATGCTAACAGGTACAGCACTAGAGAGTTATCAGTATAATAAAATCGGATTCAAAGGCTGGTTTTATGCAGCGAATGAGCTAGGGGCAACCATTGCTATTTTGCTCCCTCTCACACTGCTTTTAGCTTTAGATAAAGTACGTTCATTTTCAAAAGCTTATTACTGGATTCCTTTTATATTGTTAGCTGTTTCGTCCATCATGCTTGGAACGAAAGTAGGCTTAGGTGCCGTTATTCTTTCTTTAGTTGTAGCAACAGTTGTCTTATTTGCAAAATTATTTACGAATAAACGCAGCTTAATTAAAGCCAACTTAGTAATCTCAATTCTGCTTTTAATTGTAACCGGAGCAACCACTCCGATTTCTCCAGCTTATAAAAACACATATACGCACATCGATATGTTAGAGGCTAAAAAAGAGAAAACAAAGCAAGAAAAGCCGGAAAAGAAAGAAAAAGAAAAGCCGGCTAAAAAGAAAAAGGAATCAAATTTAGATGACAAAGATATTCAAAATCTGATTCTAAGCAGCCGTGAGCAATTTTTAGCTCATCATAAGGAAGAGTATGCAAAAGCACCTATTGCAAGAAAAATGATAGGTATGGGCTTTTCTGGTGACTATACAAAACAGCTTCCGCCAAAGATGATTGAAATGGATTTTTATGACCTGTTTTTCTCTTTAGGTATCATCGGATTTTTACTATGGGTTCTTCCACTTCTAGTAGTTGGTTTAACCGTACTGGTTCGATTATTTAAAAACCCGTCACAGCTTCTTGATGAAAGCTTTATGATGTATAGTACAGCAATTGTATTAGCTCTTGGAATTGCTTTTGTAGCTGGGCATGTCTTCACCGCACCAGCCGTTACTATCTATTTTGCAGCAGCTGCTGCTTATCTGTTCGTCATTCATTTTAAACAAAGACAAGCATAAAAAAACAGGCCTTCAGTGGCCTGTTTTTTTATCTTTTTAACGGCTGAAGGCTTAACACCGTATCACCCGCATTAACGTTTATTTCTTGATCATGAGCAAAAAAACTCAATGCCTTTCCTTGCTTGCTCACTGCTAGTAAAAGAGAATCATCGCTTTTCTCCTCAAGATATGTTTCATACGTATATTCATCCGTAATTTTTGTATTGTAAATCGTATGTCCATGCTCCATTTTATGATGTAGAAACTCCCACGTAATTCCTTTCTTAAATAGCATGCGTCCTCTTACCGTGTGCATAATTTCATCGACATCTTCTCTTGAATCTTCTTGATCACGAATACTCAATTGAAAAACATTGTTCCGTCCCATATCTTGAAGAAAAGCAGTACAAACAAGTGCATTATATGCATCTAACTCAGTTGCAGCAATCACGTATTCATAAGGAGTTAAATCTAGATGATATTCCGTTTGCTCAGCTAGAACTTCTCCGTGATACACATCTACTTCCGCTCTGCGCGCAACTCTTAACCGCTCCCACGAAGAATCAGCAACTAACACTGGATAGCCCAGTTGCTTTAACTTGGAAGCAAAGGCAACCGTAAAATCATTGCTTCCTACAAGCAAAATACCAGGTTCTTCTCCAATTGATAAATCAAGCTTCTTAGCTAGCCAGGAAAGGGAAAAACCGTGTGCACAAACCGTAGCAAATACTAAAGCAAATGTCAGTGTTGTTAGGATGGAAGCATCTTTAAATCCTTCATCGATTAGTACTTTCGCAAAGTAACTTGAGACCGTTAACGCCACAATGCCACGCGGGGCAATCCAGCCAATCAGTATTTTTTCTTTTATAGATAAATCTGTCCCTACCGTTGATAAAAAGATGGAGACAGGTCTGACAATAAACAGCATAAGTAAAACAAACAAAATAATATTCCAATGAAAAATTTCAGTAATGGTCTTCATCGTCAGTCCAGCCGTTAACATGATAAAAATAGTAGAAGTCAACAGAACCGAAATGTTCTCTTTAAAATGTCGCATATCACTAATAGATGAAATATGCATATTAGCAAGGGTAATCCCCATCGCTGTCACTGCTAGAAGACCTGTTTCATGCTTAATTTCATCAGCTATCGTAAAGCAGGCAATAACAACAATAAATACGACCGGAGATTTTAAATACTCTGGAATATGCCCCTTTTGAAACATCCATCCTATTCCACGGCCAAGAAGCCATCCTATTAAAACAGCAATAATAGAGGCTACAAAGAAAAAGAGAATTGTTTTTCCACTGACTTCTCTCAGCACTAAAAATTGAACAATTTCAAACGAAAAAACGGCCAGGAGTGCACCAAATGGATCAACAATAATACCTTCCCATTTTAAAATCGCTGCTGGTTTTGGTTTTAATTTAGCTTGTCGTAAAAGAGGTAAAATCACGGTTGGACCCGTCACAATAAAAAGCCCTCCGATAACAATTGCCACCGCCCATGATAAATCCGCTATATAATGAGCAGCTAAAGAGCCTAAAATCCAAGCTAGCATGGCTCCGAGCGTCACAATGCGAAACACGGGCTTTTCGATTCCCCTTACCTCTCTCATGTCTAAGTTCAAGCTGCCTTCAAATAAAATAACAGCTACAGCAATCGATACAAAAGGATCAAAAAGCTGAGCAAATTGTGCTTTAGGGTCAATTAAACCTAAAATAGGGCCTGTTAGCAGTCCGATAATTGACATCACGACAATTGCTGGTAACTTAAATCTCCAAGCCAGCCACTGAGATAGAACTCCTAGTCCCACTACGAGCGTGATATGTATAAGCATAGGTTCCATTGTATCTTCCTTCTCTCGTTCGCATAATGTGTATATATTTTCCCTAAAATAAACCGATGTTATACAGGAAGAAACAAACACTACCTTGTTTTACCACTTTTTCAAAAATGCTAAACGCATACTCTTTTCTTTGAATCCAAGCTGTTTTCTTTCATTCGACACATATTTTACTCGTGTTTGTCGAATTTCACTTTGTGATCAAATAATAAAAAGCCTTTAGCTCCTGCTAAAGGCTTTTTGCCGGATGATCCAATTCATATAGCTTTTGATAGTGACTGTTCGTCGCAAGTAATTCATCATGCGTTCCTCGAATGGCTATCTTACCATCTTGTAAAAATAAGATTTCATCCATTTTTTCCATCCCAACTAAATTGTGCGTAACCCAAATTAAGGTTCTATCTTGAAGAGTTTCAAAAATAGTGGATAATAGACGCTTTTCAGTCATAGCATCCAACCCTGCAGTTGGCTCATCTAGCATAACAATTGGCGTATGCTGAAGCAGAACGCGTGCTAACGCAATCCGCTGACGTTCTCCTCCCGAGAAGCGCTGACCTGTTTCGAGCATCGGCGTTTGATATCCTTGGTGCAAAGCTTCCACAAGGGAGTGCATATTCACTTGCTTCATGGCCTCAATTACTTCTTCTTTTGTAGCCTTTTCATTAGCTAGTAATAAATTGTTGGCTACGCTTGTATTAAATAAATAAGGATTTTGATTTAATACAGAGATGAGTTTTGGTACATCTTCACGAACT
Source organism: Priestia sp. P5_B4 (assembly GCF_056400385.1). Lineage (NCBI taxonomy): Bacteria > Bacillati > Bacillota > Bacilli > Caryophanales > Bacillaceae > Priestia > Priestia sp. P5_B4. Next base: position 22,986 of record NZ_JBFULJ010000004.1, on the reverse strand, counting down.
TCAGCAACAGACTGACCGTTTAGTTGAACTGTGCCTTCTGTAGGTACTAAGGAGCCTTGCAGCAACTTTAATAGAGTCGATTTTCCAGCTCCACTCTTGCCAAGAATCGCAATTTTTTTCCCTTGCTCGACTTGAAATGAAAGATCATGAATGACTGACTCCTCCTCATTACTATAGCGAAAGCTTACATGCTCAACTTTTAATCTAACCGAATTCCATGAACCTTCATAAGGTAGAGAAAGAGTATGTTTTTTCTTTTCGTTCACATCTTCCCAGTTCTTTTCCATTGCCTGTACTCTATTTAATGATTCTTCAAACTGAGGAATCTTTTCTATTGCATTGGATACTGGCAGCAGGGCTTCAGATAAAGGAAATACTACTAAAATAAAAGCAGCAATAAACACACCTGCAAGCTCTTTATCTGCAAAAAGAGAAGCTCCAAACCAAATCATTGTGACAATTAAACCTGCTACAATAAGTTGTCCAAACAATTCTCGGTAATACGTCCATAGTTTAAGCTTACGATCCATGCCGTCTAACTCATTTTCTGTTTTGTCATACGAACGAAAAAATGACTGCTGCTGACCGCTTAACACCCAATCAGCAACTCCTAAAAAGCCATCTGTGACCTTGGCATATAACTRTGCTTTGCTTGATTTATATCGCTGATTGGCTGCCTTCATATGCCAAAGGGAAAAAAGCGGCATTACTACTACTAATAAAAATAAATAGATGGCAATCAAACATGCAAACTTTAGGCTAAAGAATCCTAAAGCTACAATCGAAATAACGTATAAAATAACAGCTGAAATTGTTGGAAGAATGGTACGCAAGAACAAGTCTTGTAAACTTTCAATATCTTCCGCGAGAACTCCTAAAACATCTCCTGTTTGATAGCGAGATGTAGCAATTAACGGTTCAATCAAATGATAAAGACGCGTACGCATTTTAGCTAAAATGCGAAGAATAAAATCGTGACTGACAAGACGCTCCGCATAACGGAAAGCGGCTCGGCTTAAACCAAATGTACGCACAAGTACAATTGGAACATACACCAATAAAATCGTTTCTGGCCGTAAGGAAGAAGCTGAAATCAAATAACCTGACGTGAACATTAGCGCGCAAGCAGAACCAATCGTTAACAAGCTTAGTAATAAGATAGAAAAGATACGATATTTATATGTTTTAAAGTAGGGCCATATCCAACTTTTATATTTCATCATATCTCCTCCTCTTGATGTAAAAATTGATAGTAAGCTCCTTTTTTTTGAATCAGTTCTTGATGATTACCGATTTCTGCAACCTTTCCGTCCTCTATTACAACAATGAGATCCATGTCTTTCATCCAATGCAGACGGTGCGTAGCTAAAATAAATAACTTGTCCTGGAACATCGTTAAAATATCTTGCTTTATTTCATATTCCGTTTCAATATCGACTTGTGCCGTTGGTTCATCAAGCATAATAATAGGACGGTCGCTTAGAAAAGCCCTTGCTAGAGCAATCCTTTGAGCTTGGCCGCCGCTAAGCTGTCGTCCCCCATCCCCTATCATTTCATTTTCCTTCTTAGGCATCTGTTGAACCGTTGATAAAAGCCCTGCTTTCGTTAAAGCATCTTCATAATCATATGAGCCGCCTCTGTCTTGATAAAATTCAATATTTTCTTTTACTGTTCCATTAAAAATAAATGGGTGCTGAGGGATATACGTAATCTGCTTTTGCCAAGCATCTGAGCGTAAATCAATTGGCACTCCGTTTACTTCAGCAGAGCCTTCTGTAGATTGTACAAAGCCGCTTAGTATATCAATAAGCGTCGATTTTCCAGCTCCGCTTTTTCCGATGATTCCAATTTTCTTCATTCCTTTAACATGCAGTGACACATCTTCAAGAGAAGGTGGATGCTCTTCGTCATATTTTACAGTGATATGCCTTAATTGAAGTTCACTATTTTCAGTCCAACTAGGAACATCTTCTTTTTTAGACGGCGATTTTTCAGCCTGCTTCACAATCTTAAGTAATACATCTCCGGATTCTTTTCCGTCTAATGTTGCATGGTAATCATTTCCGACTTCTCGTATCGGCAGGAAATATTCAGGCGCCAGCAATAAAATCATAAGTGCAGGCTCTAATGTCATAGACCCGTTTACGAGCCGCAAACCAAGCACAACAGCCACGATGGCTACAGATAACATCGTAAAGAAATCTAAAGCAAACGTAGATAAAAAAGCAATTCGGAGCGTTCCCATTGTCGCTTTTCGATAACGGTCACTGACTCTTTCAATCGTTTCAGCATGCTCCTTACTTTTCCCGAGAAATGTTAAAGTTTCTAACCCTCGAAGCGAATCTACAAAGTGGTTGGACAACACGTGATATGTCTCCCATTGGCTGTCTATTTTTTTCTGTGCAGCCAATCCAAGCAAAATCATAAATAAAATTAAAATTGGCATGGTCACAAGTAAAATAATGCCTGAAAGCCGATCATGGTACCAAACGAAAGCAAGCACCAGCCAAGGTGTTACGCTAATGGCAGCCAGTTTAGGCAAAAACAGCTCCAGATAAGCACGAAGCTTCTGTAGGCCTGTGGTGATGAGCGTCACCAAGTTTCCTGTTCCTTCATCTTTGATAAAACGCGGTCCTAATGAAAAAATGCTTTGCATGACTATCAAACGAAGTTCCTGAGTCGTTTTGACTCCAAATTGATATGCTGTTTTTTTTACTATGAAACCTACGATCTGACGAATCATAAAGGCAGACAAAAACAATCCGATTGCTTTTGTCTGCGAAGTTAAACTTTCACCATGAAAAAGAGCGGTAATTACTTCGGCGAGCCACTTAGCTTGAAAAATAATGGCTACACTTTGAATAGTAATAAGCCCTATTAACATGGCAAGAACCATTTTTATTCCGTTGTAAACCATTAAATTTCTACCCATTAATACTCCATATGCTCCTTATGATCTACACGTTTTCTGAAAACGTAGTAGCTCCAAATTTGATAACCTAACACAAAAGGCAGTAATGCAATAGCAGCGTAAGACATAATTTTTAAGGAATAGTTCCCTGATGCTGCATTATGAATCGTTAAACTATAGCTTTCATTGATTGAACTAACCAAAACGGTTGGAAACAATCCTGCAAATATAGAGGAAATTGATAAAATTAAAATTAAGCCAGACATAGCAAATGCCCATCCGTCTTTTTTGCGTGCAAGGAAAAATCCTGCTAGTAAATACACGAAAATACCGATGAAAAATGTATATAGCATCAAGCGGCTATGATTACTGAATAAATCTGTTTCAAAAAACGTCATGCCTGAAAAGATAAGAAGTAATAAAGCATTTATAGGCAAAAGCTTCATAGCGACCTTCCGTGAACGATCTCTAATATCGTCCATCGTACGGATCGTGGCAAAAATAAGTCCGTGCCATAAGCAAAGCATTGTTAACGTAACGCCGCCTGTGATGGTATATAGATTAACAATATCCGAAAAGCCGGCATTCATTTGCATATTGCGCTCAACAGGCAGTCCTTTCATTAGCGCTGAAAATAAGATACCAAAAATGAGCGGTGGAAAAAGACTTCCAAAGAAGATAACCCAATCCCATGCATTTTTCCACGCTTGTTTTTCAACTTTCCCTCGAAATTCAAATGCTACACCGCGGCCAATAAGCGAAAGTAAAAGAAGAACAAAAAGAACATATGACCCGCTTAATAGCGTTGCATACCAGTTTGGAAAAGCGGCAAACATAGCACCGATTGCTGAAATTAGCCAAACTTCATTTGCATCCCAAAAAGGACCGATTGTATTAATAAAAGCTCGTCGCTCTAAGTCGTTTCTTCCTAAAAAACGAGACACCATTCCAATCCCAAAATCAAAGCCTTCTAAAAAGATAAAACCAACAAACAGAATGGATACTAGTAAATACCAGAATTCATTAAGAGAAAACATTGTATCCCTCCTTGGTAAACGGATCAGTTGATACTACTTTTGTATGTGCTTCGTGATCGTGATCTGGACCTTTTTTAATTTCTTTAACGAACAAGAACACCATAATCACAGCTAAAATTAAATAAAAGAATGAAAACGAGATAATAGAAAACAGCAATTCACCTGCTGTTACACCAGGAGACACAGCATCTTCCGTTTTCATATAGCCAAATACAACCCAAGGCTGACGGCCAATCTCTGTCATAATCCAACCTGCTGAGCTTCCAAGGAACGGAAAGGCAATGGCAATCGTCATAATACGCAAAAATAGTTTGCTTTCTTGAAGTTTTTTACGAGAAAGCAAGTACGTGCCCCAAATCCCTAATGCACATAATACGCCACCTAGACCAGCCATAATGCGGAAACTCCAAAATGTTGTCCGAACGGGTGGAATATAATTTCCTGCTCCATATTTCGCCGTGTACTGCTCCTGCAGCTCGTTCATCCCAGGAACAGAACCTGAAAATTTCCCGTATGATAAGAAGCTTAATAAATAAGGTATTTTGATTTCCCCCGTATTTTTCTTTTCATCGGGGTGAATATTTGCTGTCACCGTCCAAGCGCCTGGACTTCCGCTGTTTTCCCATAATCCTTCACTTGCGGCCATTTTCATCGGCTGTGTTTTAACTAAGTATCCAGCCTGTTCATGACCAGATAACGCAATTCCCACACCTGAAACTAACCCTACAATAATGGCAACTTGAAATGATTTTTTGGCAAAAGCCAAATGTTTTTTCTTCAAGAGCATAATGGCACTGACACCCGTGATAAAAAAAGCGCCTGTTGCAAACGAACCTAAAATGGTATGAGGGAATTCAACCCACAGCTGACCGTTTGTTAACAATTTAAAGAAGTCATTCATTTCTAAACGGCCATTATTCAGCTCCATTCCAACCGGATGCTGCATAAAAGAATTAGCCGTTAAAATGAAGAACGCCGAAAAAATAGTACCTAGACTAACAAGCCAAATACATAGACAGTGCAGCCATTTAGGCAAACGATCCCACCCGAAAATCCACAGTCCAAGGAAAGTGGACTCCATAAAAAACGCGAGCAGTGCTTCAATAGCAAGCGGCGCACCGAATACATCTCCTACAAACCTTGAGTACTCTGACCAGTTCATGCCAAACTGAAATTCTTGTAAAATACCTGTTACGACTCCGACAGCAAAGTTAATCAGGAATAAGTGCCCCCAAAACTTTGCCATCTTTTTATACTGTTCATCTTTTTTTACTACGTACATCGTTTCCATGATCGCTACTAAAAAGACAAGACCGATAGATAGCGGTACAAAGATAAAATGAAACAGCGTCGTTGATGCAAATTGAATACGTGATAGTATAACTGTATCCATCTTCTTTCTCCTTTCATATATAAGAACATTCATCATTTCCATAGATACTTTGCTCATTTCTGAGCATCTTTTACTTACATTGTGAAACATTGAGCATAATAATCCGAGAGATATGCTCAATGTTTCACATACATATGTAATATCTCTCTTTCTATTTACATAGTATAGTCCTTTCTATTTACATAGTATAGTCTATTTTTTTAGCTGTGCACGTACATTTTTTGAACGTTTTTAGACTAAAACGTGACTTTCTTGTGACAAGAAAGTGAAGGATCTCCTTATTTTTTTCATAAAAAAAGCACGCTCTGATTTGAGCTTGCTTCTCTATGGTCGATATTTTGCTTTGGCATTTAATTTAGACTGACGAATGATTTGGTTGATAACTTCAGAAAACACAATACCAATGGCAATTGAACCTGAAATCATAAAGGCTTTTGCTGCAAGACTAATCGCTTCATTATAGTTATTTTCTACAAAGTTACGCATGGCATCGTATGCTGTTCCTCCCGGAACCAGCGGAATAATACCTGCTACTGTGAAAATAATGATCGGCGTTCGATAAATTTTTGCGTAAATTTGACTAATAATAGCAATAAAGAAGGCCGATGCAACTGTGCTTGGAATTTCATCTACGCCATAGAACGTTAGCAAATAGTAAATGAGCCAGCCAATCATTCCGACAAAGCCACTTTTTAATAATGATTCACGTGGAACATTAAAGATGATCCCAAATGCTGCTGAAGCAATAAAACTTGTAATTATCTGCTCTACGATATGCATATGATGCCTCCCTTCTATAGAAGTGTAAATACAATGGCAATACCTGCACCGATAGCGAATGCCGTCAGAAACGCTTCTGCTCCTTTTGATAATCCAGACAGTAAATGTCCCGCCATTAAATCTCGCACTGCATTGGTAATGGATAAGCCAGGAACGAGTGGCATAACGGATCCAATAATAATTTTATCGATTTGCGTGCCTAGTCCTGAAGCGACTAAAAGAGCTGATAAAAGTCCAATAACTAACGAAGCGGTAAACTCAGCAAAGAAGCGAATCGGAATAAGACGGTGGAAATACACCACGGTTAAAAATCCGAGACCTCCTGAAAACATAGCTGGAATAAAGTCCGTCCATAAACCTTGAAACATGATTAAAAAGCATCCGCTAGAAATGGATGCAGCTGCAAGTTGAACCCATAGTGGAAAAGCTACGTTTGTTGCTTCAATTTCTTGTAGCATTTCATACGCTTCCTCCAAGGAGATGTTTCCTTGACTGATTGTTCTTGAGACGCTATTTACCATGGTTACTTTTTTTAAATCTGTCGTTCGTTCGGAAATACGAATTAACTTCGTTTTCGTCGGTTCTTTCGTTTCAAGTGAAAACATAATCCCTGTTGGCGTCACATAGCTGTGGGATTTTTTTATACCGTAAGACGCTGCAATCCGCATCATTGTGTCTTCTACTCGATACGTTTCTGCTCCGCTTTCTAACATAATTTTACCTGCTAGTAAGCTAACGTCCATAATTTCATATTTATCTAATTTTTGTTGTGTCATCAAATCGCTCCAAACATATTAAAGCTTGGTTTTTTCCCCTACAGCATACAGTGTATAAGAAAGAGGGAAGTGGACGCAATGGTTAATGCAAAAAAGTGTGGACTTTTTGTCTCACACTTTCAGGAATAGTATATACATTCCTTATCAATTCATACGTTTTGTGGTCTCGCGCTCTACTAATAAAGGTGCCATTTTATACTGTATCTGATCTATTTCTTGCTGATCCTGAATTTGTTGAAGTAAGAGGTTTACTGCTTTTTCAGCCATTTTTTCCATCGGTTGACGGATAGTTGTTAGTGGAGGATGCGCTTCACTAGCTTCTGTAATATCATCAAACCCTATAACAGATAAATCTGCTGGAACGTGAAGCCCGTTTTGCCACGCACAGTGTATCACTTTCAGAGCAATGTAATCTGTAGCACAAATAAGCGCAGTTGGAGGCTCTGGATGATGAGCTAGCTCATTTATAAACTGATATAGTTCATCTGAGTTATTCATATCTTCTTTCACAAACTTTGCGTTTGCTGACGGTACATACTGATAAAAAAGGGACAGACGGTGCTCGACTCCGCTTACAGCTTTTCCAACGAACCCTATATTCTTATGACCAAGGTCCGTTAAGTGAGCAACAGCTAATTGCATTCCCACCGCATCATCTACATGTACAATCGGCCAAAGTGCAGAAGAGGCGTCTCCTGTAAGAGAAACGTAAGGCGTTTGATATTGTTTTAATACATCTACAAACGGATGCTGAGCAACTACATAGTCTAATAAAATGACTCCATCAAACCAATGGTTCATCATAACATTTAATTGACGCTCAGCCGTTGTTTCTTCGTAATCCGTGTGTCCAATAAGAACGTCCATCCCTCGACTTTGGACTTGTTGCTGTACCTTTTTTAATAGTTCAATTAGAAACGGATCTTTTAAATCTCTAATTAATATCCCGATAATCCCTGTTTTTTGGGCCCGAAGAGCTGCCGCAAATGGATTCGTCTGATACCCCAAATGAGCTGCTGCTTTTAGCACTTTTTGTTTAGTTGTTTCACTAATTTTAATTTTACCTTCTTTATTATTGAAGATTCTTGATACCGTAGCTAATGAAACACCCGCTTCTTTTGCTACTTCTGTAATCGTGACTTTTTTTCTCCCCATTCGTACCGACTCCCATTTCCTTTTAGTCTATCGACCAAGTAAACATTTTTCTTTATTATACTACTAGAAGCCGGCACCACTGAAAACTACCTTCTCTACTTTTCACTAAACAGCCACTTTAACACATCTTGAATTTTTTGATCCCAATATGCCCAGTCGTGACTTCCTTTTCCTTCTTCATATGTAAAACAAATAGGCTCTTGCTTACAACGCTCGGAAAAACGTTTATTTTCCTGATATAAAAAATCTTCCGTTCCACAGCATTGATAAATACGCGGAGTCACTTCTCCGTAGCGCCGGCGATTTTCAAGCAGCCAGAAAAGATCATCCTCAGGTCTAATAACAGGGGGCATGCCAAAAATCAAAGGATAATCTAAGAACTGAACTTCTCCTCGCCCTCCAAGCCCTTCAACTTCCATCACTCCTGATAAACTGGCAGCTGCAGAAAATTGATGTGGTTTGCGAAACGCCCATTTTAAAGCGCCGTACCCTCCCATAGAAAGGCCAGCTACAAAATTATCTTCTCTTTTTTCCGATAACGGAAAGAATGATCTAGCCAAGTGAGGAAGCTCTTCTGTTACAAACGTCCAATACTTCTTTCCATAAGCCATATCTCTATAAAAGCTGCGATCTACATTTGGCATTACAACTGCAAGTCCTAATTCTGATGCATAGCGTTCAATCGAAGTTCTTCTCATCCATATCGTATGATCATCAGAAAGACCGTGTAATAAATAGAGCGTAGGGTGTTTCTCACTTCTTGTATTGGTTTGTAAACCAATTTGAGATTTTGTGTGCTGCGGTATCAAAACGTTCATTGAAGTACTTATTTGCAATACTTCTGAAAAAAAATCACATTGCATAAACGCCATATTTCTCTTCCCCCTATTTTTTCTTCCCTATCGGTTGATAACAAAACGTACATCATTCATATAAAAGTTGAAAAATAGTTTGATTATTTACAATTTTTAGTTTAACATAAAAACATCTTTTATGAAAACGTTTTACGTATAACGTTTTTTAAATTGAAATAGTGACGGTGATTTAAAGAAAGTGAAAACTATGTTCACCCTAACAAAAAAAAACGAACCACTGATCAAAAATTTTGATCAGTGGTTCGTTTTTACTTTGTCTGAAATACTTTCGTCCCAGCCTCTTCTTTTTATCGAATTTGTCCATCTCCGTAAATAATATATTTTAGCGTTGTTAATTCCTTTAATCCCATCGGTCCACGCGCATGAAGCTTTTGTGTACTAATTCCGATTTCTGCCCCGAAACCAAACTCTTCTCCGTCCGTAAATCTCGTTGAAGCATTCACATAAACAGCGGCTGAATTAACGCGCTGTAAAAAACGCTGAGCATGAGCATAATTTGTTGTTACAATCGCTTCAGAGTGATGTGAACTATGAACATTAATATGAGAAACCGCTTCATCGATATCATCTACGATTTTAACCGCCATGATGAAATCCAAGTATTCTTTTTTCCAATCCTCATCCCCTGCGGGAACAAGATCTGGAACGATTGTTACCGCACGTTCATCACCGCGTACTTCTACATCTTTCTCTCGTAGCGCTTGAACAATAATCGGCAAAAATTCATGAGCCGCTCGTTTATGGATAATCAGCTTTTCGGCTGAGTTACACACCGCTGGACGAGATGTTTTTGCATTAATGACAATATTGGCCGCCATGTCACCGTCATATTCTTCATCGACATAAATGTGGCAGTTCCCAGTTCCTGTCTCAATAACGGGAACCGTTGCATTTTTTACCACTGCTTCAATTAAACCAGCACCGCCTCGAGGAATTAATACATCGATATATTCATTTAATTTCATTAACTCCAGTGCTGTTTCTCTCGACGTATCTTCAATAAGCTGTACGCTATGCTCAGGCAACCCTGCACTTGCCGCAGCTTGAGATAATACAGAAACAATCGCTTGATTCGAATAAAACGCCTCGCTGCCTCCGCGCAAGATAACTGCATTTCCTGCTTTTAAGCATAAGCCTGCTGCATCACACGTAACGTTTGGACGCGCTTCATAAATAATTCCTATGACACCAATAGGTACACGCTGCTGCCCAATTTGTAAGCCATTTGGTCGCTTCGCCATAGACAGCACTTCTCCTACTGGATCCGCAAGCGCAGCTACTTGGCGCAGGCCGTCTGCCATTCCGTGAATCCGCTCTTTATTTAAAGATAGGCGATCCAACATCGCTTTTGATGTGCCTTTTTGAACGGCTTTTTCTATGTCTAATTCATTGGCTTTTAAAATCGCTTCTTGCTGATTCAATAAAGCAGCCGCCATTTTATAAAGTGCCTGCTGTTTTTGTTCGCTCGTTACATTTCCTAAGAAATAAGAGGCATCTTTTGCCTGCTTTCCTTTAAGCTGCAATTCACTCATTTCATTACTCCTTCAGCTTGTTTTAAGAATAACGTTCCAATTTCTTGGCCCTCAATAATATCTCGCAAAATATTTGGTTCTTTACCATTTGCTAGGATTAAGCTCACGCCTGCACTTGTAGCTGTTTTAGCAGCGGTAAGCTTTGTGACCATTCCGCCTGTTCCAACATCCGTTCCGCTATCTCCAGCAAAATTCTCAAGCTCCGGTGTGATGCCATCTATTACTTTCATTAATTTAGAGTTAGGGTTTTTTGTGGGATCTGAATCAAAGAAACCGTCAATATCAGATAAAATAACAAGTAAATCTGCGTGAATCAAAACTGAAACAATGGCAGATAAATTATCGTTATCGCCGAAGCGCACGATGTTTTCAATTTCATCGATTGCAACCGTATCGTTTTCATTCACAATAGGAATTACTTTGTCTTCAATTAATTTTTCAAACGTATTCACAACGTTATTGCGCACATGTTCATCTTCGATTACATCCTTCGTTAACAGTACTTGACCAACGATGTGGCTGTACTCACCAAAGAATTTACTATAGATATGCATAAGCTCACATTGCCCGACAGAGGCCGCTGCTTGTTTTTCTCGAATAGAAGTTGGCTTTTCCTTTAACTTTAGTTTTTTTACTCCCACTTGAACGGCACCTGATGTAACAAGCACAACTTCTTTTCCTGCATTCATTAAATCGGATAAAACACGCGCTAGTTTTTCAATGCGTGCTAAGTTAATATCTCCATTATCATAGGTCAACGTAGATGTCCCTACTTTGACTACGATACGCTTGCTATTTTGTAACTCTTGACGATGGTTCACTCTTTTCATCTCCCTAACTAAAACACCTAAATGCGTACTAATTTTTTTAAAAATTATAGCAGAGATTATGCGAAAAGTCTTATAGTTTTTCAAAGGGAATTTGAACTTTCTAATTTTTTAAATAATTAAGGGAAAAACTGGTGATAAAAGCGCTTTCTTCTTTTATAATGAAAGTTGTAAGGGGAACACACAATTACATAACGTTGTGTAGTAGTACAAACGTCAGACAACTAAGGGATAGGGGGATTTGTAATGAATGCGGTTACGATTGTTATTGGATCTATCTGTATTTTAATGATTGCGTATCGGCTATACGGAACATTCATGGCTGTTAAGGTCTTGAAACTAAACGATTCGCAAAAAACACCAGCACATGAACTTGAAGATGGGAAAGATTATGTGCCAACCAACCGATGGGTAACATTTGGTCATCACTTTGCAGCTATTGCAGCTGCTGGTCCGCTTGTTGGACCTATTTTAGCAGCTCAGTTTGGCTATTTGCCCGGACTGCTCTGGCTTTTAATAGGAGCTGTAATCGGAGGAGCCGTTCACGATGCGGTTGTGTTATTTGCATCTATGCGCCAAAAAGGCCAGTCGCTTTCCGAAGTGGCTAAAAAAGAGCTAGGACCTGTCGCTGGTTTTTGTACAGGCTTAGCTATGCTTTTTATCATTACCATCACAATGGCCGGTTTATCTATGGTCGTGCTACACGCACTTGAGAAAAACCCTTGGGGTACATTCGCTGTTGGAATTACGATTCCGATCGCAATGGGGGTAGGTATTTACCACAAAAAAACCGGTAATTTAAAAGCGGCTTCTACCGTCGGCTTCATTTTAATTTTAATCGCCGTATTTAGCGGTCCTTATATTCAAGGAACAGCTTTAGGAGATTTTTTAACGCTAGATATTAAAACACTTTCAATTATTCTTCCCGTTTATGCATTTTTCGCAGCGGCCTTGCCCGTTTGRCTGCTTTTAGCACCTCGAGATTATTTAAGCAGCTTTATGAAAATTGGTGTCTTTATCGCGCTGATTGTAGGCGTGTTTTTCGTAAATCCAGCAATTCCATTTCCTGCAGTTACTGAATTTATTCACGGAGGCGGCCCTATTTTAGCAGGACCCGTGTGGCCGTTCATTTCCATTACGATCGCCTGCGGTGCTATTTCCGGCTTCCATGCATTTGTTGGTTCAGGGACAACCCCTAAGATGCTCGACCGTTGGAGTGACATTAAAGTTGTAGGCTTCGGGGCGATGTTAGTCGAATGCTTGGTAGGAATTATGGCATTAATTGCAGCAACAGCTTTACATCCTGGAGACTATTTTGCAATCAACTCTACACCTGAAGTGTTCAAAACGCTCGGCATGAACGTGACAGCTCTTCCTCAGCTTAGCCAAGAGATTGGTCTAAACTTAGAAGGCCGTACAGGCGGGGCTGTTACACTGGCCGTAGGAATGACATATATCTTCACAGAAATTCCTTGGTTCAGCCACCTGTCTTCTTACTTTTTCCAATTCGTCATTATGTTTGAAGCAGTGTTTATTTTAACTGCTATCGACGCGGGTACACGCGTTTCCCGCTATTTAATTCAAGACTTTTTTGGTGAATTTTATAAGCCATTGAAGCGAGTAGACTGGCTTCCGGGGTCCATTTTTGCAAGCGCCCTAGCCTGTTTTATGTGGGGGTATTTATTGTTCTCAGGAGATATTGGCTCAGTTTGGGCGCTGTTCGGCGTATCGAATCAGTTAATGGCCTCTATTGGTTTAATTATTGGGGCAACCGTTATTCTTAGAATTGCAGATAAACGCTCCTATATGCTTACTTGCCTTATTCCGCTAGCCTACCTTTACGTAACGGTTAACTACGCAGGTTATTGGATGGTTAAGAATGTCTATTTAAATGAAGCTGCGGCAGGTTACAGCATATTAAATGCAACTCTTTCAATCATCATGCTTATACTCGGTCTCATTATTATGATTGCTGCGATTCAAAAATGGACGCAGCTTTGGCGCACGCCTCAGGCTGAACTGGCAGCGAAAGCAAACTTATCACAAAATATATAAAACGAACACGCTTGCTTATTTAAATAAGCAAGCGTGTTTTTGATATGGTAATAGCCGGTCAAAATAATTGCACACCAGGCATTTTTATTATTAAACTAAATATACTATACAGAAAATTTTTAAAATAGTTCGTACACTTCATATGTTATATACCCCATTGACTACATCTCAAAATTAACAATTTAAATTATAATAATTATAATTTAGTATTGATTTTTTATTTAAAAATGTTATTATTATTTCTAACATAATAAAATTCAAATAAGAGGTGGTTCTAAGATGACAACAAACAAGAATAACCTGACGACTAGTTGGGGAGCTCCGGTTGGAGATAATCAAAATTCAATGACCGCTGGTTCACGCGGACCTACTTTAATTCAAGATGTTCACCTTTTAGAGAAATTAGCCCATTTTAACCGAGAGCGAGTTCCTGAACGCGTCGTACACGCAAAAGGCGCCGGTGCCCACGGCTATTTTGAAGTGACAAATGATGTTTCAGCCTATACAAAAGCAGCTTTCCTTTCTGAAGTAGGAAAACGAACGCCTCTATTTGCTCGTTTTTCAACAGTAGCTGGTGAAAACGGGTCAGCAGATACCGTTCGCGACCCTCGCGGATTTGCTGTTAAATTTTATACAGAAGAAGGAAACTACGACTTAGTCGGAAATAATACACCTGTATTTTTCATCCGAGATGCGATTAAATTCCCTGACTTTATTCATACACAAAAACGCGATCCACGCACACATTTAAAAAACCCGACGGCCGTTTGGGATTTCTGGTCTTTATCTCCTGAATCTTTGCATCAAGTTTCTATTTTAATGTCTGACCGCGGTATCCCCGCAACTTTACGCCATATGCATGGATTTGGCAGCCACACATTTAAATGGGTTAATGCCGAAGGAGATGGCGTTTGGGTAAAATATCACTTCAAAACAGAGCAAGGCGTAAAAAATCTGTCTCCAGACGTAGCTGCAAAGCTAGCTGGTGAAAATCCAGATTATCATACTGAAGATTTATTTAATGCCATTGAAAAAGGCGATTTCCCTTCATGGAAGCTGTACGTTCAGATTATGCCATTAGAAGACGCTGATACGTATCGCTTTGATCCGTTTGACGTAACAAAGGTTTGGTCACAAAAAGACTACCCGTTAATTGAAGTAGGTCGCATGGTCTTGGACCGCAATCCAGAAAATTATTTTGCCGAAGTGGAGCAAGCTACATTCTCACCTGGAACGCTTGTGCCGGGAATTGACGTATCACCTGATAAAATGCTGCAAGGTCGACTATTCGCATACAGCGATGCACATCGCTACCGCGTGGGTGCTAACCATCAAGCGCTACCGATTAACCGTCCGCGCAGCGAAGTAAATAACTATCAGCGTGACGGCCAAATGCGCTTTGACGATAACGGCGGCCGTTCTGTTTATTATGAGCCAAACAGCTTTGGCGGCCCGACAGAATCACAGGAAAACAAACAAGCAGCATACCCTGTTTCAGGCGTTGCCGATAGTGTTGCATATGATCATAACGACCATTACACGCAAGCTGGTGACTTATACCGCCTTCTAAGCAAAGACGAGCGTACACGACTAGTTGCAAATATCGTTGAAGCTATGAAACCTGTAGAAAAAGAAGAGATTAAACTGCGTCAAATTCAACACTTCTACAAAGCGGATTCAGAGTATGGAACACGCATTGCAGACGGTTTAGGATTATCTGTTCCGCAGCAAGTAAAATAAATTTATCTGTTTTCTAAATGAAAAAATAAGAATATTTTTCTCATTTTAGATTATCATTTATTCTCAATTAGGTTAACATTTTATCAATAAATAAGTATCCATATTTTATGGATACTTATTTAAATTCTTGTAAAAAGAGGAAGGGATGAAGAAATGATTGGACAAGAAATAAGATGTAATCAGTGTGATAGAGAAATAAAAGTACTAAAACACAGTACACTTTGCGGTTGCGGAATAAAATTACGAACGCTAAAAAAAGAGAAGCCACCAGCATAATGAGGTTGCTTCTCTTTTTTACTAGATATGCTGTTTATATTCACTGACATTAAAGAGTAATCGTTACTTTAAATAAATCTCCGTCAATTTCAATATTCAGTTCTCCTCCGTGCAAATCAATAATTGACTTAGCAATAGCTAACCCAAGTCCGGAGCCATCGGTTTGTCTTGAAGTGTCTCCTCTTTTAAATCGTTCAAACAGCTCATCTGCCTGCTCATTTAGTTCATATTTACTTACATTTTTAAAGGTTAGTTTCACTTGTTCGTTTATTTCTTGAACAGAAATATAGACACGCGTTTGTTCAAGTGAATATTTCAATATATTCTCTATCAAATTGTCAAATACTCTCCATAATTTTTGACCATCTACAGTAGCAAATATCGGCTTTTCGAGAGATTGAATACGAAATTGCAGAGTTGAATCTTCAATTGCTTCATTATATTCAGCTAAAGCCTGATGAAGAAGCTGGTTAATATCAATTTTGTCTTTATGCAATTCTACATTTCCACTTGCCATTTTTGACACTTCAAATAAATCATCAATAAGTGTCTGTAAACGTTTTGATTTACGGTCAATAATTTCAACGTAAGCATGTTGTTCGTCCGAAGTAAGATCTTGTGACTTTAGCAACGCTGTATATGTCATAATAGAAGTCAATGGTGTTCTTAAATCGTGACTGACGTTGGTAATTAACTCTGTTTTCAAGCGTTCACTTTTAACTTGAACATGCTGAGATGTTTGAATCTGCTGCTGGATATGATTTATGTTTAGTGCTGCTTGAGTCAAAGCTGATTTTCCTTTGATAGGTAACGGCTCTTTCCACTCGGCTGTGGCAATTTGATCAATTGAGATAATAATTTTATTTAAATAATTAACTCGTAGCATAAGCAGTATCAAAGTAACCACTCCTACAACACTGCCTATAGCTAAGTACAGTATGGATACTTGTTCTGCAAACATAGATCCACTAGTCAATAGAGCTGCAACAGCAAACACGGCAAACACTAAAAGCAGCACTACAACCATTATATGCATGCCAATATGTCTGATAATAAAAATAGATTGAAGAAAATAAATTACTTGATAAACACACGTTCTTTTATATTCTTCTTTTATATCATCTATTGTACGTATACGCTGAAACAGTAGAAATAATTGAAGTGCCCATAGAGAAATAGTTATAGATATTGCTATCATATAAAAGAAGAACGTAGCAACATGCTTATATGATTCTAATACAGAAGCAGGATAGCCGTTCAGAACTAGACTTAATGTAAAAAATGAGTATAAAAGAAAAACAATTATACAAATATCTAAAGGTATTTTTTTATAAACTCTCTGTACTGCAGTTTGTCTTGTTATTTCTTTTAAATGTCCAGTTATTGTTTTTTTGTAAATAAAGTAATCTATTAACAGAGCTAGTATCCCTGAAAATGCATACACGAGAAACGCTACATTTTGATGATGATAATAGTTATATTCATCAAATAAAGGACTAATGAAGGTTTCTTTTTCAGGAACAGCAATTATACCCGTAAACTTCTGCTTTAAATACCAGGTTGGGATCTCTGAGTCTACCTCACTGCTTAACGATGAATTTTTATATTCATCTGCTTGGAACACAAGCGGTGATTGAGCTGAATAAGTATGTTTATACAATATATTTTTCTTTTTTACTAATTGATTAACATCTTCTTTGCCTGCGTTTTGGATGTTCGTGTATATTTTGTTTGTGTTCCTATCTTTTAAATAATACACGATGTCTTTTTTATATTGAGATAATGTTTCTTGTCGATCAAAAGCTTCGTCATATAGTTTCTTCATTTCGAGTTTTTTGTTTTTCTCTATTTCTTCTCGAACGAATTGATCATCTTGAAACTTTTTTTGAATGTTTTTAACTTCTAGATCCTGCTGCTTTATATAGGCATCTTCAACGTTTTTACTCTTTGCCTGCTTAGCGTCTTCTATTTTTTCTTCATATTTATCGTGCACGTTTTTTATTTGTTCTGTTAATGTTCCTTCCGTATATCGATACGACTCAATCTCTTCTCCTGTTATCTTATTTGCATTAACGGTATTCTTATCTTTTTGTGTCAATTCTAAAAGGTAGAGATCATTTGTAAAACGACTTATTTGCTTTTTGAAGTCTTCTGATTTTACATAGCTGCTTTTTTGTAAATAGTTTGTTTTTAATAGATTATGCACGTTGCTAATTGAAGAAATAGTTGCTCCTAAACCAAATAAAAACAAGATAATCCCTATAGCTGAAATGACGCTACTTTTCCATTTTGTATCCAAGTCCCCACACAACCTTTACATACCTCGGATTTTTTGGTTCAATCTCAATTTTTTCTCTTATTTTTCTAATGTGTACCGCTACTGTATTTTCTGCGTTGTAGCCTGGTTCATTCCATACGCGTTCATAAATATCATGTATAGAAAAAACTCTCCCTGCATTTTTCATTAATAACTCTACAATTTTATACTCAATGGGAGTCAGCTTAATGAACACCCCGTCAAGAGTGACGGACTTAGCCTCAATATCAAGTACGAGACCTCGGATATCAATCGTCTTTGTTTCCTGATATGTACCTAATGTTACATATCTTCTTAACTGTGATTTAACTCTCGCTATCAGTTCTAATGGATTAAAAGGCTTTGTCACATAATCATCTGCTCCTACCTGCAGACCGAGCACTTTATCTGCATCTTCGCTTTTAGCGCTCAGCATAATAATCGGGATATTTTTTTGTTCTCGGATTTTAAACGTCGTTGAAATGCCGTCTTGCCTTGGCATCATAATATCAAGAATAATTAAGTGAACTTTTTCTTTATTTAGTATCTCTATGGCKTCGATTCCATCTTTGGCCGTAAAGACTTTAATACCTTCATTTTTTAAATAAATAGCAATGCCATTACAGATTTCTTGCTCATCGTCTACGACTAAAACCACATATTCGTTCATTGATTTCTCACCCTCCTTTCAAAAGTATATCATGGGTCATTTCGTCTATGGATTTTATTGTAAACTGCATTTCTTAAGAAAAAGGAAGGGGAAATCTTAAGATTTTCTTAAGCTTCATATGTTGAAAAAGGTTTAAAGAATAGGGATAACAGGAACGTTAAAAGAAAAAATATAATCAATTCCTCATTTGATTCTAAAGAACTATCCGTGAGCGATTATATCTTTTTATTTAAAAGGAGGATGATTTAACTTGGAACGGAATCATACAATTATGCAATTTTTCGAATGGCATGTGCCAGCTGATGGCGAGCATTGGCAACGCCTTAAAGAGCTCGCTCCTCAACTAAAAGAACAAGGAATTGATTCCGTGTGGATTCCCCCGGTTACAAAAGGTGTTTCATCAGAGGATAATGGCTACGGCGTTTACGACTTATACGATCTCGGCGAATTTGATCAAAAAGGAACCGTTCGTACAAAGTATGGAACCAAGCAAGAGCTGCATGAAGCGATTGATGCCTGTCATAATCATGGAATTAATGTCTATGTGGATATTGTAATGAACCATAAAGCTGCAGCAGATGAAAAAGAAACGTTTCACGTCATTGAAGTGGACCCCATGAACCGAACAGAAGAAATTTCTGAACCTTTTGAAATTGAAGGGTGGACAAAGTTTACATTTGAAGGGCGCGGCGATCAATATTCTTCTTTCAAATGGAACTTTAATCATTTTAACGGCACTGATTACGATGATAAAAATGGAAAAGAAGGCGTTTTTCGTATTGCCGGAGAAAACAAAAGCTGGAACGAAAATGTGGATCAAGAGTTTGGCAACTACGATTATTTAATGTTTGCGAATATTGATTACGATCATCCTGAAGTTCGAGAAGAAATGATCAAATGGGGAAAATGGTTAGCAGACACTCTGCAGTGCGACGGTTATCGATTAGACGCCATTAAACATATTAACCACGATTTTATTAAAGAGTTTGCCCATGAATTGTCCTCTTCTCAAGAAAAGCCCTTTTATTTTGTGGGAGAGTTTTGGAATCCAGAGTTAACAGCCTGTCAGGAATTCCTAGACGTGATTGATTATCAAATCGATTTGTTTGACGTATCGCTGCACTATAAACTGCATGAAGCCTCTCAGCAAGGAAGAGATTTTGATTTAACCACGATTTTTGATGATACATTAGTCAAGACTCACCCTTTGAATGTTGTCACATTTGTAGATAACCATGACTCTCAGCCAAATGAATCTTTAGAATCTTGGGTAGAAGATTGGTTCAAACAGAGTGCTTACGCTCTAATTTTACTTCGTGAAGACGGTTATCCTTGTGTGTTTTACGGAGACTATTTTGGAATAGGCGGAGAGCACCCAATTGAAGGAAAAGAAAAAGATATTTCCGCTCTCTTGCATGTACGCTATGACAAAGCATACGGCCAGCAAGACGATTATTTTGATCACCCGAATACTATTGGATGGGTAAGGCATGGTGTAGAGGAATTTGAGAAGTCTGGATGCGCTGTGGTGATGTCAAACGGTGAAGATGGCGAAAAGAGAATGTTCGTCGGTGAACACCGAAGTGGACAAACGTGGATTGACTTCACAAACAACCGAGAGGACCAAGTTGTGATTGAAGAAGATGGCTACGGACAGTTCCCTGTAAATGGCGGCTCTGTATCCGTTTGGGCTGAAGCATAAAAAAAACAGTGGCCTGCGCCACTGTTTTTTTACCATAGACCTAGCAGTTTCCACCACAAGCCGCCAATTCCAATCCAAATGATAATATGAATAATTGAAATTAAAAAGCCGAGCGACCACCATTTTTGCTGCGTTACATATCCACTACCGAAGAACACCGGTGCCGGTCCACTTCCGTAGTGAGTTAAACAGCCAAATAAATTGCTAAAGAACGCTAAAATTAATGCTGACAGTAACGGAGGCGCACCAGCGGCCACGATGACAGATAAAAATGCTGCGTACATAGCGCTGACGTGAGCCGTGTTACTCGCAAAAAAGTAGTGAGAATAAAAATATGCAATAGCTAATACAATCAACGCCGTCATCCAAGACATATGGCTAACAGTGCCTTTCATCAGATCACTGAACCAAGGAATCATGCCTAGATCATTTAAGAAAGTTGCCATCATAACCAAAACAGCAAACCAGACTAATGTATCCCATGCTCCCTGTTCTTTTTTGATGTCCGACCAGCTTAACACTTGCGTTAAAAGCAGCGCACATAGACCAATAAAAGCAGTTGTTGTTGCATTAATATTTAAATTAGCGCCAAAAATCCACAGCACAAGAAGAAGTAAAAATACGCCAATCATGTACCATTCTTCTTTCTTTAGCGGACCCATTTCATTTAGTTTTTTTGCTGCAATTTCAGATGCTTCCGGCGTTTCTTTTAATTCTGGCGGATACAGCTTATAAATAACGAGCGGAATAACGATTAAACTAATAATTCCAGGTACGATTGCAGCCGCTGCCCAGCCAACCCATGAAATAGTTTTGCCTGTAATTTGTTCCGTCATTTTAACCGCAAGAGGATTGGCCGCCATTGCTGTTACGAACATAGCGGATGTGATCATATCTCCTTGAAACGATACTTTTGTTAAGAAAGCACCGACTCTGCGCTCCGTACCGTCACCAGTTCTCGATCCGTATGTTTCGGATAAAGAACGAATGATTGGAAGAATAATTCCTCCAGCCCGTGCTGTATTAGACGGCATTGCAGGTGATAAAAGTAAGTCACTTACGATAAGAGAATACGATAGTCCCAACGTCTTTTTACCGAACAAACGAACGAAGATATAGGCAACCCTTGTTCCTAGACCAGTCTTAATAAAACCTCTAGAAATAAAGAATGCAATAACGATTAACCAAATCGTCGTATTTTGAAAACCGCTGAGCGATTGTTCAAGCGTTAATGTATTAGTTAATACAATAGTGGTTAAAGATAAAATAGCTACACTGCCCAATGGCAATGGTTTAATGATAAGCCCTACGATAGTAGCCACAAAAATAGCGAATAAGTGCCAAGCCTTCAAATCAAGTCCGGACGGAGGTGTAATAAACCATAAAATAAGTCCGATTGCCAGACAAATTAATAAAGGAATAAATTTCACTTCGCCGGCAGGCTTTTTTGTTGTTTCAGCCATAATCTTTCTCCTTTCATGTTTTTAAATAATAGTAATAGTATGCTCTTTCCACTTCGTACTCAATACTTATCCCATTTAAAATAAAATAATTGTAAAAATACGTTTCGTAAGGATGATATTGTAAAATTGTGAAGTGTTGAGCATAATTCCTTTATTATTTTATCATATATATTGACAATATTTATCTCTTACCTTCATTTTATTCCCTTCAAAATAGCTTGTAAGCGTTATTTTTTTGAAAATAAATAAACTGCATGAATTCATCATGCAGCCTTGCATTTAGCGATTTACTTTTTGAATAAACACGACTTTTAAATAATTACCTGACTTAAATTCTTTTATTGTTTTAAAATCAGCTGGAAGAGCGAACTGCTCCATCATTTTGTACTGTTCCCCTTTTTCATTAAAAGCTTTTTCAATAAACGAATGGAATTTTTTCATATCAAAATTGCTTGCGTTTGTAGATGCTACAATGACACCATTTGGCTTTGTAAGAGCAATAGCTTCTTTTAATAAATCTTTGTAGTCTTTTGCCGCGCTGAACGTATGCTTTTTCGACTTGGCAAAGCTCGGCGGATCTAGCACCACAAGATCGAAGGTCATGTTCTTCTTGACCGCATATTTAAAATACTTGAAAACATCTTCTACGATAATGTCCTGTGCTTCGTGATCAATTCCATTTACACTAAATTGCTCAATTGTTTTAGCCAAGCTGCGATTGGCTAAATCGACACTTGTTGTTTTCGCAGCTCCTCCAAGAGCGGCCGCCACTGAAAATGCTCCTGTATACGAAAACATATTTAGCACGGTCTTTCCTTTTGCATATTTATCTCGAATCGTTTTACGGACGTCTCGCTGATCTAAAAAGACTCCCACCATCGCTCCGTCATTTAAGTAAACGGCAAAACGAATACCATTTTCTTTTACAATTAAAGGGAATTCACCTTTATCCCCTGCTACAAAATCATCTTCTTCAATATACTGACCCTTTACGTTAAAACGTTTTTTCTGGTACAGCCCTTTAAAGTTAGGCGCAGACTTTAAGGCTTCAATGACGTATTCTTTAAATTGATAAATTCCTTCACTATACCAACTCATGACGTAATATCCGTCATAATAATCAATAATCAAGCCGCCGATTCCGTCACCTTCACTATTAAATACGCGAAAAGCAGTTGTGTCTTCAGACGCATAAAAGTCATGACGAGATGAAATAGCTTGCTGAATTTTTCTAGCAAAAAACGCCGCGTCAATTTGCTCATTTTTCTTCTTCGTAAGAATCCATCCGTAGCCTTTGTTTTGTTTTCCATAATAGCCTTTGGCTAAAAATTGATTCTTGGGAGTGACTAAGTTAATAATAACCCCTTCTTCTTGCAGTTTATGACCATCAACAAGCGCATCTTTTTCAATGAGTGGATAACCCTTGTTCACTTTTTTAATAAAAGCTTCTTTGGCTATAACTTGTACTTCTTTTCTCATGTGTACACCCTATCTATTT
>NZ_JBFULJ010000003.1:0-52074 GCF_056400385.1 Priestia sp. P5_B4 | reverse complement strand
GGATAAGACTTTTGTCCAACGGTCCACGTATTCCCCACTTGGGCTTTAAGAGGACTGTGAATACGATGATAGTCTTTCGGACTAAGATAGAGAATAATAAACTGTCCCTCTATATATTTTTCAAGAATGAGATCATTTGAAACCATTTCCTGTATAGAATAAGGTTTGTTTTTTACAATCATTTCTTTTTGAGGCGTAATGACTCCATATGCTTCTATCTTTGCATCTACAGGACTGACAACGCTGTCTTTCTGCTGGTCGACCGGACGGGCAGAAGGATTCAAACGGCGAATAAATAGCTCGTGTAAGGTTTGATAGTGATGCAGAGGCTTGTCCATTTCTTCTTTATTTACTTTAAAAACTTTTGTATAGGAGGGTATAACAAACCGACTCCATTTAGAGAAAGTGAATTTCCGAATGAGCTTCGATGATCCTTGATGATTCGTAAGCTCAATAAACGTTCGATACAGGTGCTGCAACAATAATTTTACCTCCACATACTGAATAGTTCTTTACTAGAATAAGGTTTGCGTCTACAATGAAATTACCATTATTTTTACCTTTAGTTCATTCCATCCTTTAAAGGAGTGAGGAAATTGTTTTTATTAGACTATCTAGATCATACAATTAAAAAGCTGAGATCCCAAGCGGCAAACTCCTTAACGATTGTTAATTTAAGTTTAGGAAGCTTTGCTATTTTATTTGTCATGAAAAATGAATTGAACTTAAGTTTATTACTGATTTTTTTAGCAGCGTTAGCAGACCGATTCGACGGCATGGTAGCCAGAAAGCTGCAAATTGAATCTGAACTTGGAAAACAACTGGACTCCATGTGCGATATTATATCATTTGGCATCGCTCCAGCTCTACTACTTTATCAAAGTATTTTGTCTCACTTTGGTGCTGCAGGTTCAATTGTTACCATCTGTTACATTGCTTGCGGAGCACTTCGTCTTGCTCGCTTTAACATCACAGAAAATACTGGGTATTTTACAGGGCTCCCTATTACCGCAGCAGGTTGTTTATTAACTCTTAGCTACTTGGGCGTCCCTTATTTACCTTCACACTTTTATATGTTTTTAATTATCGTACTCGCTTGCTTGATGATTAGTACTTTCAAGCTAAAAAAAGTGTAGAGCTCCATTTACTTTTGCAGAGGAATATTATCGTCTTGCTTCTTTTCTTAATTATAGAATAAATCATCTTCTTTAAGAAACAAAGCGAAAATTCCTTAAGAATTCTTAAGAATGAATGGTTCTATTCGGTAGGATATGTCATCTAAAAAAACTCATGCACATGCATGAGTTTTTTTTAACACCAGCAGCTAAAAAACCAATAGAAGCTTCCGAAAATTAATAACAGGACAAACAGAACAATCAACAATCCAAGTCCCCAGCCGAAGCCTCCTCCACATGGGTAAGCTGGATAATTAGGATAACAGCAGCCTCCGTAACCGTACATACTTTCCCCCCTTACACTATGAACTACTACTAGCGTATGTACATACTTTTTTCTCTGTATAGGCTGGTAACTATCTATAAAGAAAAATCTGTGGACTTTTTCAAACTCTCTTGTCCCCGGGGGGAATTTTAAACGTACAGGCAAAGACATCCTTCTTTTTACATATAGTGTAATGTTAGTCTCTCACAAGTTGATATCCCCTTATGGAGGTGAAGAGATGTCTGCATTATTTACCGCACTAGGCTATTTCTTTAAAGAATTGGTTTTCCTTGTTTCCTACGTAAAAAACAATGCCTTTCCTCAACCCTTGTCTGCTGCTGAAGAAAAGAGATATTTATCTTTAATGGAACAAGGAGATCAAGAAGCGCGAAACCTTCTTATCGAACACAATCTCCGGCTCGTTGCGCATATTGTTAAAAAGTTTGAAAACACAGGAGAGGATGCGGAAGATTTAATTTCAATTGGGACAATCGGTTTAATTAAAGCAATCGAAAGTTATTCGCAAGGAAAAGGAACAAAATTAGCTACTTATGCTGCACGATGTATTGAAAATGAAATATTGATGCACTTGCGAGCGCTCAAAAAAACAAAAAAAGATGTGTCTCTCCATGATCCAATTGGCCAGGATAAAGAAGGAAATGAAATCAGTTTAATTGATGTATTAAAATCAGAATCAGACGATGTAATTGATATGATTCAACTAAATATGGAATTAGAAAAAATAAAAGAATACATCGATATTCTCGATGATCGGGAAAAGGAAGTAATTGTTGGTCGCTTCGGTTTGGATCTGCAGGATGAAAAAACCCAGCGAGAAATTGCAAAAGAATTAAATATTTCAAGAAGTTATGTTTCGCGAATTGAAAAGCGAGCGCTGATGAAAATGTTTCACGAATTTTACAGAGCCGAAAAAGAGAAAAAAAAGAGCGGAAAGAAGGAGAATTAATCCTTCTTTCCGCTCTTTTTTTAAAATAATTTCCAAATAATAATCCGTAGTAAACACATCATTACTCCCCCTACTAATCATTTAGGTGGAATCTTTCTCCACAAGCAGCCATACAACGATATATCCTTTTTGATTAATCATCATTCATCCACTCCTTTCCACTGTTCAAATTAGAAATGACGGTAAAACTCATACTTGCGGTCTTTTATTTCTTCTTCTAATTGTCTTACATACTGTTCATGCTTAATTTCTGCCTCAGAGTATTGACGAGACTTTATGGTAATAGTTAAAAAGAAAATGTTCAGTGTCATTACAATCACCTCCTTATACACAAAAAAGCCACAGTAATGCATAAGCATCCTGTGGCTGAAAAATAATAAAAACCACAGGGCTACTATTCGCACCTGTGGTGAATTAACGTGTTTTAATGATCAAAGTAAGAAAGTTACTTGATACAGGAACACGGCCGAATAGTATACGTATATAGACGATTTTTGAACATAGTTGAAACTGGATGACCCATAACTGATAAACGTCTTAACATATGACTCGACCTCCTTTTAATAAAGTATTTTCCTTACAATGGTAATTATATCCACAGACTCATAAAAAGTAAACTGTTTTTTTGAAAAATAGGGAATTTTTTTATTTTTTAAACCCTCATAAAAAAAAGACGATGTATGATCGTCTTTTTATATCTATTATTCTTTTTCTTTCATTAGTTCTTTTTTCAGTTTTTTAGTTTGATAACTAAAATAAAAGGCAAGAGCGGCAAAAAGAATAACGATGGCTTCCATTATTCCAAGCTGCATATCACTTTTTTCACCTTGGCCAATCATAACACCAATGTACAAGAATGTACTTACGGCTAGAAGGACGTAAATAAAGCGGCTGTAATCTTCAATTTTTGCTTTGATGCGTTGAGCTTTCATACAATCACCTTTTCAGTAGAATGTTATAACTCTACTCTATCATAGATCTATAGGTCTATAAAAATCCTATTTTTACCACTCTTATTTCAATGCCTCTTCTAAGTCTTCAATTAAATCTTCTACATCTTCAAGGCCTACAGAAATACGAATTAATCCATCTGTAATTCCTAGCTCTTTACGTCGGTCGCTCGGTATAGAAGCATGAGTCATTTTAGAAGGAATGGAAATAAGGCTTTCAATGGCTCCTAAACTTTCTGCTAATGTAAAATACTTCACTTTGCTCAGTACTTGTTTCGCTTTCTCTTCGCTTCCCACATCAAAAGAAACCATTCCTCCAAAACCTCTTGCCTGCTTTTTAGCAATGAGGTGGTTTGGATGGGTTTTTAATCCTGGATAATATACTTTTGTAACAGCAGGATGAGCAAGTAAAAATTCTACTATTTTCCCAGTGTTGAATTCATGTTCTTCCATTCGTATTCCTAATGTTTTAATCCCTCTCATCAAAAGCCAAGAATCTTGAGGTCCCAAAATGCCTCCAGTCGCATTTTGAATAAAATGAAGGTCTTCTGCCAATTTAGACGAATTCACAACGGCTAGCCCTGCTACAACGTCACTGTGGCCGCCTAGATACTTAGTTGCACTGTGCAGAACGATATCCGCACCTTTTTCGATAGGGTTTTGCCAATACGGGGTACTGAATGTGTTATCAACGATGGTAAGTAAATGATGCTGTTTAGCTACTGAAGAAGCCTGCTGCAAGTCAGTAATTTTTAGGAGAGGATTCGTGGGAGTCTCGATATAAATAGCTTTTGTGTTGGGGCGAATTTCTTTCTTAATATTTTCGATGTCGCTTGTATCAATAAAAGTAGCTTCAATGCCAATACGGCTCAGCACTTTTGTAATCACTCGGTACGTTCCTCCGTAAACGTCATCTGTAATTAGCACATGATCTCCGCTGTTAAACAGCATGAATACAGCAGTAGTAGCTGCCATACCAGATCCAAACGCAAACCCAGCATATCCTCCTTCAATTTCTTTGATAAGTTCTTCTAAGGCGTGTCGTGTAGGGTTACCGGTTCTAGAATATTCGTATCCCGTATGTTTCCCAGCTCCCTCTTGTTTATAAGTGCTCACTTGATAAATAGGAACAGAGACAGCACCCGTCTGTTCATCGCCAACAATTCCACCATGAATTAACTGTGTTTTACGTTTCATCTTATCTTCCTCCACTGTAAATATTTTTACTTAAGTACCGTTCGCTGCTATCGGGAAAAATAGTGACAATATGAGCGCCTTTTTCTGCATTTTTTGCTTCGAGCAGGGCTGCTTCGAAGGCTRCTCCTGAAGAGCTCCCTACTAGTAACCCTTCTTTTAAAGCCAGCTCTTTCACTCTTTGAAAAGCATAAACATCTTCAACAGTATGAATAGTATTAAAATAAGACCGCTCCATATAATTAGGGATGAACTCCATTCCAATTCCTTCAGTTAAGTGAGGGCCGGATTTCCCTCCGTTTAAAATCGAACCTTCTGGCTCAACAATGACTGTTTTTAGAGAAGGATTTTTTTCTTTCAAAAATTTTGCTGTACCCATAAATGTTCCACCTGTACCTGCTCCAGCTACAAACACGTCGATTTTTCCATCAAGCTGTTCATATATTTCTGGCCCTAAGGTTTTGTAATAAGTCATAGGATTGGCCGGATTAGCAAACTGCTGAGGACAATAAGAACCAGGTATTTCACGCAGCAGCTCTTGAGCCTTGTTTATAGCACCTTTCATACCAGCTTCAGTAGGTGTTTGAACCACCGTTGCCCCCAAAGCCTTCATCAGCTGCTGTTTTTCAATACTGAATTTTTCTGGAACACATAGTATAACGTTTATTTCGTGCTGAAGAGCAGCTAAAGCCAGCCCAATCCCCGTATTTCCAGCAGTAGGCTCAACCACCGTTCCGCCTCGATTCAGTCTTCCAGAGCTAAGAGCTTCTTTCAGCAGTTCTTTTCCTAAACGATCTTTTACACTTCCTCCTGGATTAACATATTCCAGTTTAGCAAATATCCTGATTTCTCTGGGTAAATCAAATTGTGTAATCTCAATCATAGGTGTGTTTCCAATCAATTCATGAACGTTTTTGGCTACCTTCATAAGCTTGAACACCTCGCTATCGAATAATATAACTTAACCTATAAATAAAGTAGGAATTAAGGTGAAAATATAGTCTACACCCCATGTTATGATAAACGATGCAGAGTGTAGACGAAAACAAACTCTATATTTTACKAACAGCTTATTTTAATTTTGTAATAAAATTCAATACTAATTTCGTTGAATTAACAGCTGCTTTTTCTAAAAATTGCTCAAAAGAAACATTTGATTCTTTGCCGGCGATGTCAGAAAGAGCACGAAGAATAACAAACGGTACGCCAAATTGATAGCATACTTGAGCAACAGCCGCCGCTTCCATTTCAGCTGCATACAGGTCTGGAAACTTAGAGCGAACAAACTCTACGCGCACAGGATCGTTCATGAACGAATCACCTGTAGCAATTAGCCCTTTTACAATTTTCATATCCGTTACTTCAAGAGCGCTTTCTTCAGCAAGACGAACTAGTTTTTCATCTGCTTTAAAAGCTGCAGGCAAGTTTGGTACTTGACCGTATTCATAGTTGAATACCGTTACATCTACATCATGATGACGAACTTCTGTTGAAATAACCGCATCTCCTACGTTTAACTCCGGATGGAAGCCGCCTGCTGATCCTGTATTAATAACGTAATCAGGTTTGAACTTCTCTAGTAAGATCGCTGTAGATAACGCAGCATTTACTTTTCCAATACCTGATTTTAATAATACAACCTCCACACCGCTGATTGTTCCTGTCGAGTATTCACATCCTGCGATTACTGTTTCTTGACGATTTTCAATTTTATCGCGTAAAATCGTCACTTCTTCTTCCATTGCTCCAATGATTGCTACTTTCATTTTAAAACCTCTTTCTACTATTGTTTCGTTGCCTCCAATACCCACACAAAGTGATTAAATTGTGTAAAGGTTATGTGAAAACCATTGCTTTCAAAGATTTGCTTTAAGACGGGAATCGTTGTATAGTATTCCCTCTCTAGATCTTCTGCTAGTTGCGTATACCCTTTGTGTTTTKCCTGAACAATGGTATCAGCAAATGAATCCGCTGTTTCAAACATTGTATCAGCAAACACTATTTTACCACCGGTTTGAAGTAACTTTCCATAGTTTATCACAGCTTCTTCTTTTTCTTTATCTGTTAAATGATGAAAAGCATACGTACTAACTAAGCTCTCTGCTGGAAACAATGATGTATCAAATTGTAAAAAGTCTCCTGGTGTGACTAAAACATCTTCCCCTAATTTCTGGTGTGCCAATTGTCTCATTGGTACTGAAGGTTCAATTCCTACTACAGTCAGTTCTTTTTCTAACAGTTTTTTTGTTAAGTTTCCAGTCCCTGTTCCAAATTCTATCACATGCCCTATTGAACGGTCTGCTACATGCTCTAAGATTTCATTATAATTGCGAAACACTTCTCTATACTGTTCATCTTTCCCGCTTACCGATGCATCATATTCATTCGCCCACTTTTCAAAGATATCTAAAAACTCTAGACCCATAAAAAACGCCTCCTTATAACTAATAATTCTTATGGATATAGTATGTTTTTAGCTATCGTTTGTTCTTCATTTACAAATATTTTAAGCTTTTAACCTTCTATTTGCTATACTATAGTAATGAGGTAAGGAGGTCGTAAGATGAATTTTGAATTTGAAATGATTGAAGATAAAATAGAATTTTTTGAAGCGCCTGATGTTAAAATGCTTGAGAAACAAATTGCGGAAAAAATTGATCAAAATAAAGCGATTTTGCTTGAGGTTCATAGCGTATCTCATCAAATGTCTGTGGACTATGAACAAGGTAAAAAACTGTACTCTGCGGTTGTTCATTTCAAATTAAAAAAGCAGCGCTAGCGCGCTGCTTTTCTTATTGAAGCTTATCCACTACTGCGGGCTTCCAGCCTTCTCCATCTACCCATTCAATTTGAACGCGGTATTTTGTTGATGAGTTGCCTTTAGGACTAACCGTAGCTACCGCTTTACCTACGCCACCGTTATTCCCTAAACGCCATACGGTCATATTGCTTGGGCTAATGCCTGACCCTTCGCCTACAGCTTTTAGCATTTCGTTCCAATCCGTTGATCCTTTTTTATAAGTTGCTGCAGGTGCATCTTGTGACGTACCTACTGAATCCCATGAAGGATCTACCTTGCGTTCTGCCACGCCAGGCTCTGGATTTTTCTCTACTTCAGCCTGTGAATCTGAATCATTTGATTCTTCATCTGTTGCTTGATCATCTTCAGAGCTTTGGTCATCTTCAGAACTTTGATCGTCCGTTGCTTGATCATCTGTTGCTTGATCATCTTTCGAAGAATCATCGTCTTTTTTAGCCGTCTTGTCCGTTTTTTGGTCATTTGTTTGCGGATTGTTTTGAGTTGTTTCCGCTTGGTTATCCGATTTATCCTTGTTTCCAAGAATCATCGTACCACCGACAAATACAATTAAAACTGCTACGACAGCAATTAACAGATTATATAATCGGTTTACTTTTTTTTCTTTGTTTTCGTGTCTTGAAGAACGATTGTTATTCATTGCTACAATTTCCTCCAACTTTTATAATGCTTTATTCTAACATGTGTTTTCTTATACATGAAGCATCAAAATTTATTTGAAGTATATTTGTAATATTTTTTACAAATTCTTCTTGTTTTAACGTGTATTTAAGTCATACATCCCTTTAACAATATCATAAAATACGCTGTTTGTGGGAGATATCGCACTTTTTGTATTTAAATCCACTACTACCATTGCATATTTTGGATCATCTGCAGGAAAGTAACCCGCAAACCATTTATTGACGATATCTTCTTTCACATTGATTTCAGCAGTTCCTGACTTTCCTGCCACTTCATAAGGAAGCGTTTGAAATCTTCTTCCTGTTCCTTTTTCGCTCTGTACGACACCTTTTAAAAGCTGTTGCATAGAAGCAGCTGTGGCTTTATTAATGCTATCTCCTTTTAACCCGTGCTCTTTAAACGTATACAATGACGTGTTGTTTTTATACTCTAGCGCATCTACAGCTTTTACCTGTTTCTTTTCTCCTCCGCGTGCAATTGTCGCCATCATATTTGCTACTGCAAGCGGAGTCACTTTTACATCAAGCTGTCCAATTGCCGTTTGAGCTACAGCATTTGGTACTTTCTTTTCTCTTTCATTTGTCCAAATTCTTCCCGATTTTTCTCCTAAAAACTGCTTAAAATGTTCAAAGTGAAACACATCACCCGTCCATCCTACAGGCTGAATAAGCCCTAACTTATCGGCATATTGTTCAAGGATATTCGGATTAGATATTATCATTTCTTTTGCTAGCTGTGCAAACGTTGCATTACAACTTTGCGCGAAGCTTTCTTCAAACGTCAGCTGCCCTTTTTGATGATCTTCTTCTACATTATTGCCATAAATACTTTTATCGCAGTTATAGGTAAAAGAAGGCTGAATTTTATTTTGTTCAAGCGCTGCAGCTGCTGTTACGGTTTTAAATATAGATCCAGGAGTTTGTGGCGTCAGCAAACGATTTTCTACGCTGTCTGAACCATTTTGCTTTTTAAATGGATCTTTCTTATTAATCGAAGGCCTGCTGGCCATCGCAATTACTTTATTGTTTTTTATATCAATTAAGACGGCTCCTCCGTCTTTTAACTTATAATGATTTAATGTATTCTCTACTAGCTCCTGAGCAGACAAATCAAGCGTCGTACGCACACTGACTGGATAATACGGGTTAGCTGTGCCCGTGTATTTTACATCGATGCCAAACATAGGCCCACCTAGGCGATCAACATGATAAAGGAGCTTAGACTCCTGTTCCGGCAGCAAAAACTCGTCAAAAGCCCTCTGCATCCCTGAGATACCTACAGGCGTAGTTGATTTAATTGCTCCATTTTTTAATTTGTCACTATACTTCTCTTCAATTATTTGTTTGCTTTGTGCCTCTAGTCCGATTAAATGTTCAGCAAGAGGAACTGGACGCTCATCTTTTAGAGGAATTCCAAATACGCCAGGTACCTTTAATGCATTTATTTTTTCGACTTGTGCATGGGATAATTCTTTTGTAATAACAACCGGTGTTTTAGCATTCGCTAGTCTGTTCGTTAGTTCCTTTGGTTGCATTCCCACGATTTCACTTACTTGCTGAACAGGCCACTTCATTTTTTCTAAAAACGGAAACAGGACTAAGCGATTATGGGTGATAGATGTTAAAGACTGTCCATTTTTATCTTCAAATTTTCCTCGCCCGTCATCTACCACCATTTCCTGCGTACGCTGTTTTACGCTTCCTTCAATTAAGTTAATCTTTTTGTCAGTAAAAGATTCTGTGCTGACAAGCTGAAGTTGAACAAGCCGTGCTCCCAGTCYACTAATTAATAATAAAATAAAAATAAGAGTAATATAAATTCGCTTGTGAATTATTTTCATGACTACACCTCACTCTTTACAAGTGTCGACGTTGCCATTACTTTTAAAACCATTATCTTAAGAAATATTCATTCTTTTTTTCGTTTCACAAAAAAACTTGCTGATTCAGCAAGTTTTTATTATTAATTTTCTGTTAAAAATTGTTGAGTTGTTCTTAGCTTTCCTATTTTCGGAAAGATGTAAGAAAGAGTTGCTTCATGCTCTTCTTTTGTAAATGTCGCCATGGCATCCGTGATAAAAATTTGGTTATACCCATACTGAAATGCTTCACGAGCTGTGCTTTCCACACCAATATTTGTTGCAATTCCGCAAAGGACAATTGTATCAATTCCTCTTCGGCGAAGCTGAAGGTCTAAATCTGTCCCAAAAAAGGCTCCCCACTGACGTTTTGTCACAATATAATCATTCTCTTGAACATTAAGTCTTGGATCGAATTCCGCCCAGTCTGCAGGTCTTTCTTGAGGAGCAGATGGCTTTTGATCCGTTTCTGGCGTCAACGCATCTTTTCCATCTTGAAAATCTACTCGTACAAAACTAATAAATCCATTTTGTTCGCGGAAACGATTCACAAGCTGAACAGATTTCTCCACAATTTCGTCTCCTCCAATTGGAACAATCCCTTTTTGTAAATCAATTAAAACAAGCGCTGTTTTAGCAAAATCGATATCTTTCATTTTCATCTTTCCTTTCTTACATATCTTTTCTATTCTCTCCGCTTTTTAAAATCATATAAAAAAAGCTGACGCGTGTCAGCTTTTTTACTTACGAGCATTCAGTAGAACGCTTCCAACCAAATGTTTTACTTAACAGATACAATTTTCACTGACATATCTCCACCAGGAGTTTGAACAGTTACTTGATCTCCAATTTGTTTGCCCATTAGACTTTTAGCAATTGGCGAATCATTTGAAATTTTCCCTTCAAACGGATCTGCTTCTGCACTACCTACAATTGTATACGTTTCTTCGTCACCATCTGGCAGCTCTACAAATGTTACAGATTTACCTAATGATACAATAGAAGAGTTTTCTACATCTTCTTCAATAATTTTCGCATTGCGAATCATATTTTCAAGCGTCGTAATACGGCCTTCTACGAAAGCCTGCTCGTCTTTTGCAGAATCGTACTCAGAGTTCTCCGATAAATCTCCGAAACTGCGGGCAATTTTGATACGCTCTACAACTTCTTTACGTTTTACTGTTTTTAAATATTCTAGCTCTTGCTCTAGCTTTAGCTTTCCTTCTTCTGTCATTGGAAATACTTTTTCTTGTGCCATAATCCCTTCACTCCTTCTTGAACTCAAAATCTCTAGTGTATACAGTCCATTTCTGTATGTACAAAAAATTTTCCACTCTGTGGAAAAATCAGTTAATAGAGAAATGACAGCTTCAAAACAGAAGCTGCTCGTTTC
Organism: Priestia sp. P5_B4; assembly: GCF_056400385.1. Lineage (NCBI taxonomy): Bacteria > Bacillati > Bacillota > Bacilli > Caryophanales > Bacillaceae > Priestia > Priestia sp. P5_B4. Next base: position 40,770 of record NZ_JBFULJ010000003.1, on the reverse strand, counting down.
TCTATTCTTTATAATGTTTGTGTTTAGTTAGCAGAATATGTCTGCATTGTCTTCAAAAAAATTCCTGCATCTATGCTATGTTATTATAAAATGGCATTTTGTTCAAGAATTGTTTGAATTTTAGTGACCATCAAGTCAATCGCTACGTGGTTTTGACCGCCTTCAGGAATGATAATATCTGCATAACGTTTTGTTGGTTCAACAAACTGATTATGCATCGGGCGAACGACAGATACGTATTGATCAACAACTGACTCAAGCGTACGCTCTCGTTCTTTAATATCACGAAGCATACGACGAATGATACGAAGATCCGCATCTGTATCTACGTATAGCTTGATATCCATTAAATTACGCAAGCGCTGATCTTCTAGTACAAGAATACCTTCTAAGATAATAACATCTTTTGGTTCTTCTCTAATTACCTTTTCAGAGCGCGTATGAATTGCGTAATCATATACCGGTTTGTCAATGCTCTCATAATTTAATAAGTTTTGCAAGTGTTCAATCAGCAAATCATTATCAAATGCTAAAGGATGATCGTAGTTTGTTTGCAAACGCTGTTCAAACGGCACATCGCTTTGATCTTTATAATAATAGTCTTGCTCAAGAAGCATAATAGAATGCCCTTTAAAATATTCATAAATAGCTTTGGTTACAGTTGTTTTACCAGAACCGGATCCACCAGCGATACCGATTACAACGGGCTTTTTCCCCATTTTATATTTAAATCCCCTTTCGCATCATGTTATATGAAAATAGAGGTTGATCCACTTTAAATTTCACAATTTGCAGCGGATGACGCGCAGCATCTAGTTCATTGCCATCTTCGTCCCAAATTTTATCTATTTTTTGCGTAAAGTTTTTAATTTCCGGACCGAAAAATTCCACTTCTTCTCCCGGTTTAAAATAGTTACGCTGTTGCAATGTCACGATGCTTGTTTCTTCATCATAATTCAATACTAAACCAGCAAAATCAAATTTTGTTTTCTTGCCGTGTACGCCAAACATTTGCTCATCTACTCCAGGAACTCCTTCAAAAAAGGCAGGAGCCGTATCGCGGTTTGCACATTTGTCTAGCTCATCAAGCCATTCTTTTTGAATCACAAAATTCTCAGGATCTGCACAGTATGCGTCAATCACCTTGCGATACACGCTCACCACTGTTGCGATATAGTGAATCGACTTCATACGTCCTTCAATTTTTAAGCTATCAATACCCAGCTCAATCATTTGAGGGATAGATTGAATTAAATTTAAGTCTTTTGGACTCATTGCAAACGGATCGTCTTGCTCATCAAATAAAGCCGTTTCCGTTTTACCGTCTTCTACTTTAAATAAATCATAGTCCCAACGGCATGATTGACAGCAGCCTCCGCGGTTTGAATCACGCGCTGTCATATGGTTACTTAGGACGCAGCGGCCTGAATAGGCAATACACATCGCTCCGTGAATAAAAGCTTCAATTTCAATATCCACTTTTTCTTTCATTTCGCGCATTTCTTCAGCACCCGTTTCACGAGCAAGTACAACACGTTCTAATCCTTCTTCTTTCCAGAACTGAACGGCTTTCCAGTTTGAAAGTGATTGCTGCGTACTTAAATGTACTTCAAGCTTAGGTGCAACGCGTCGACAGGTTTCGATAATTAACGGATCAGCTACGATGATTCCAGAAACACCAGCGCGCTCTAATCCCATTAAATAATCTTCAAGTCCGTCCATATTTTCATTATGAGCAAAAATGTTTGTTGTAACATAAATACGTGCGCCGTATTTGTTTGCAAACTGAACACCTTCTGCCATTTCTTCAAATGTAAAGTTATCTGCATTTGAACGAAGGCCAAACTCTTTTCCTCCGATAAACACAGCATCTGCTCCATAGTGTACGGCAACTTTTAATTTTTCAAGGTTACCGGCTGGAGCTAACAACTCAGGCTTCTTAGTAATAACTCGTTTACCTTCTACTACAGTATCGATTTGAACAGCCATCGTTTGTACCTCCTTTGTTTATCTTTTTTTGCATGCTTTTTAATATACCGTTTCTTTAAAGAAAAACCCTGTGTCTAACGGACGGTTAATCGGCTGCAAGCTTTCAATTTCTTCTAACAAATCGTCTTTAACGTTTTCGTATTCTTCAYGGTCATCTACACATAAATCAATCGCTTGACGATATTTTTTTGTTACTTCTAAAATATATTGCGGTGACTTTAATACGCCGTCAATTTTGAATACATCTACTTCAGCATCAATCATTTCGGAAAGCTCATCGATAATGCACATATCATTTGGACTCATAATGTGCGTTCCATTTTCATCTTCGAAAATTGGATACTTATTGTTTCGCTCATTATCAAGTAAAAACATATCTTTTTCCACTTTACGATTTTCAATTTCCATGACTTTTCCTTGATACTCAAAGTAGTTGCCAAGAAGTGAACGTTTTGATTGGAACATGCACGTCATGCCATGCACCTGAACTTCAATTTCTACTTCGGCTTTTTCTTTGATATCAATGATGCTATCCATGCTTAGCTCACGAGCAAGAACTGCGCGCTTAGCTCCTTTACGCCCCCAGTAGTTACATGAATACCAGTTTGTGCCCGTTGTTTCAGTACTCCAGTGCATCTTCATTTCTGGAGCTGTTTCACGCACTGCCATCAATACAGCAGGATCTCCAAATACAATCGCATCCACGCTTGCTTCTTTTAAGAATAAAATATATTCATTTAGTTCGGCGATTTTATCATTGTGAAATAATCCGTTCATCGCTACGTAGACTTTTGCATTATGCTGATGAGAAATATTTACAGCTTCTACGATATCTTCACGTTTGAATTCACCTGCTAAACGCAAACCGTAGCGCTGTTCACCAACCATAATAGCTGTTGCTCCAGCTTGTAGTAATGATTCGATTTCTGAAACTGCAGTTGGTGTCACTAATAGTTCTGGTTTTTTCATTCTTGGTCACCTCTTTTAATACTAATCGCGATTCCGTCTCCAATAGGGAGAATAGTTGTATAATAATCGGGATGATTCATCAGCCACGTATTGTATGCCTGAATTTTTTTAATTAAGCTGCGGCGTCGACGTGTTTCTACTTCGGCCAAATCGGTCGCTACGTGACCTTTAAATAGTACGTTATCCGAAATAATCATTCCTTTAGAAGACAGCATCGGCTCATAATGTTCAAAAAAACGCTGATACTGACCTTTAGCTGCATCAATAAACACTGCATCATAAGGACCATGACTTTCAATCTCATCTCTAAGCTCTAGTGCATCTCCAAACAACGACACAATTTTATCTTGTTTTCCCGCCCGTTCAATAAATTCTTGCGCTTTTTGGTAACGCTCTTCATTTCGTTCTACCGTAACCACTCGTGCCTCTGGAAGCGCATGGGTCATTCGAATAGACGAATATGCAATCGCTGTTCCAATTTCTAATATATGTTTTGGCTGATGAAGACGAAGAATTTGCAATAGCGTTTCAACACCAATCAATTCCATAATCGGAACGTGATGTTCTTTTGCATAAGCTTCCATTTCTTCAATAAGCTCCTGGCGCTTAGGAATAAGCTTTTCCACATACTGCTCTACGTTTTGTAAAAGCAAAACACTTCCTCCGTTCTCAGAAGTACATTTTACATTATGTTTTCATAACGTTTTATTACTGCAAAATAGTAAGACAACTAGTCTATTATAAGTTTTTTTCGTTTTTACGTAAACCCGATATATTTTAACATAAAAGATGGGGAATGCGAAGTATCGCGATTCCCCAATTTTAAATTTCCACTTATTTTTCGGTATTTTGCTTTTCTTTACCTGTAATATGCTTGGCTTTTTCTTTGTTATGTTCTTCTAACGTTTTGGTAAAAATAACTTTTCCTTCAGGTGTGGCCAAGAAGTATAAATAATCTGTATTGGCTGGATGTAACGCAGCTTTGATTGACATCAAACCAGAGCTGGCAATTGGTCCTGGTGGCAACCCTTTTACTTTATACGTATTGTAAGGAGAGTCCACTTCTAAATGCTTATAGAACACGCGGTCTTTATGCTCTCCTAAGGCATATAAGACGGTTGGATCCGTTTGAAGCGGCATATTTTTTTCAAGGCGATTATAAAAGACGCTGGCAATTTTTTCTCGGTCGACTTTTGCAGTTGCTTCCTCTTCAATCAGAGAAGACATGGTTAACAATTTATGTGCACTGAATTTTTTCTTCTCCATTTGCCCACTGTACTGACCTAATACATTATTTGTTTTCCCTACCATTTTATCCAATATTTCATCTAACGACACATTTTTATCATAAAAATCATACGTAACGGGATATAAATAACCTTCTAGCGGATGTTTAATATCTTTTTGCATCACTTCATCCGTTACTAAATCTGGATATTTTTCTTTCATTTTATTGACGAATGCCTTATCGTCTAGCTTTTTCATGACTTCGTCTTTTGTAAACTTTGTATTTTTAGCAATGATATCAGCAATTTCGACAAGCTGACGTCCTTCTGGAATGGTGACACGAATATCCGGTTGTTTTGAAACCTCGCCTTTTTCCATTTTTTCAACCATTTCCCCTAAGCTCATGGAAGGAGAAAATAAATACGTTCCAGCTTGAAATCCAGACACATGGGTTAATTTTACGTAATAGCGAAATGCACTTTTACTTTTAATTAAATCTTCTTTTTGCAATACCGTACCAATCGATTGGACGGAAGAACCTTGTGGAATGGTCACATTTACTTTTTTACTGCTGTTTCGATCCACGGGCGTTAAGCGGGATTGAGCATAGAAAAATGCACCGCCAACTAGTAAAAGAAGTACGATAATTGTAATAAAAATAACTCGTTTTTTTCTTGAACGATTAGGTGGTAAAAATGTTTGTTGCGACAAGCAGCTTCCTGGTTAAATCTACTTCTGTAAAAGAAGATACAACCAGTTTCACCTCTTTTCTTCTTGATTTTTTATAAGTATGAACAGAGAGGAGACATGAGATTGCGATTCATTCGTATCGCCTATAGGTGTGAGATGGTATCGCTTCCTTAAACTCTCGCCTCTTCTAAAATTTTTCCATGATTTATGTTATTGTCTGCCCAAAGTCTAGTTTCATCCGTTCAAACAATGAATTCTTTTATTAAAATGCACTCTCACACGCAGGAATTATTATACTACAATTTATCTTATTTTTCGTCATTATCATACAATCTGCCCTAAGAATGCAAGGAAAAACCTTTTTATATCTAAAAAGAACAGCCGCTATGTAAAAAAAAGCTGATAACGATTGTCATCAGCTTTTTCACTATAATTATTCGCCTTCTTCGTCAAGGAATGTATTAACCATTTCCTCAACCATGTCCCACTCTTCTTCTGTTTCAATCGGTTGAAGCTCACCGTCTTGACCATCTTCACTTGGTGTGAAAGCAGATGCATGAATTTCAATTTCCTCTTCATCATCTTGGTCTGCTCCGATTGGATAGTAAATTACATATGATTTGTTATATTGATCAGAATCAAATGTGAATAAAATTTCGCATAGCTGCTCATTTCCATTCTCATCGACGATTGTAATTTTATTTTCTTCTACGCTCATGTTTGCACCTCATTTTATATTGTAAGCTCTTAGCTTAACTTTTTCTTCAGCGAAAAGCAAGCCGTTCAGTTATTTCACTTCCCTTTTACGTACAAAAGAATATGCAAAAGGGAAATTCATAACTTTTCAGCTGAGGCAAAGCCTGCTGCTTTTCTTACTGCTTGCTGTCTAAGTATCCTTGAAGAATCATAACAGCTGCCATTTTATCGATTACTTTTTTGCGTTTCTTGCGGCTTACATCGGCAGACAGCAGTACTCGCTCTGCTGCCATCGTCGACAAGCGCTCGTCCCACATCATCGTTTCAATGTTAAGTTTTTCTTTGACGTTGTCAGCAAACTCAATGCACGCTTCGCCTCGAGGGCCAATCGTACCATTCATATTTTTAGGAAGACCCACTACGATTTTCTCTACGGAATATTCGTCAATTAGTTGCTGTAAACGAGGATATGATTGCTCCATCTGCTCATCTGCAATTTTAATTGTTTCAATTCCTTGCGCTGTCCATCCCATTTCATCACTAACTGCCACACCAATTGTTTTGGTTCCTACATCTAATCCTAATACGCGCATTTATGAATCCTTTCGATGCTGTTGTAAATAAGATTTAACAAGTTCTTCAATGAGCTCGTCTCGCTCTAACTGGCGAATTGTGTTTCTCGCATCGTTATGACGAGGAATGTAAGCAGGGTCTCCTGATAACAAATACCCAACGATTTGGTTGATCGGGTTGTAGCCTTTTTCTTGCAGTGCGTCATAAACCGTAAACAATACTTCATGTACGTTTGTTTCAGCTGGCTCATCTTGAAAATTAAATTGCATGGTTTTATCAAATGAACTCACGGTCCCACCTCACTCTCTTAATTTGTGAACACATTGTGCACTATGCTAAGTCTTATTTATATTGTACACCAAGAAAGAGGAGAATTAAACGGATTTAACCCATTCTTCTACAGTGCCAAGTGCTTTTTCAATTTGGCTAGCGTCTTTTCCTCCAGCTTGCGCCATGTCAGGGCGTCCGCCTCCGCCTCCGCCGCAAATCGTCGCTACTTCTTTAACAAGTTTGCCTGCATGATGGCCCTTAGCAATTAAATCTTTTGTTACACCTGCAATAATATTTACCTTTTCACCTTGTGGAGAAGCTAATACGATCACAGCGGATTCTAATTTTTGTTTTAAATCGTCAACCATTGCGCGAAGGTTATTCATATCCGTTGCATTCACTTTCGCTGCTAGTACATTCACACCATTAATGTTTTGCACGCGGTCAACGAGATTGCCAGCTTCAATATTGCCAAGCTTTGTAGATAGTGAATCATTTTCACGCTGAAGGTTACGAATTTCTTCTAGTAATCCTTCAACTCGCCCTACTAAATCACGCGGGTTGGATTTTACTTTTGCCGCAGCTTCTTTTAGTAAGCCTACTTGATCGTTCATTAACTGATAGGCAGCTTTTCCAGTTACAGCTTCAATGCGTCGAGTACCTGCACCGATTCCCGATTCTGATACAATTTTAAATAAACCGATAACAGACGTATTTGGCACGTGACATCCACCACATAATTCTAAGCTGTAGTCGCCTACTTGTACTACGCGCACGATATCTCCGTATTTCTCACCAAATAGCGCCATTGCACCCATCGCTTTTGCTTCGTCAATTGCTTTGTTTTCAATTTGTACAGAGATGCTGTCCCAAATCTTTTCATTAACGATTTGTTCAATTTTTTCGAGCTCTTCTTGTGTCACTTGACCAAAGTGAGAGAAGTCAAAGCGCAAGCGATCCGCTGTTACTAAAGAACCCGCTTGATTAACATGCGTTCCTAACGTATCTTTTAATGCTTGATGCAATAAATGCGTTGCCGTATGGTTTTTCACAATCGCACTGCGGTTTTCTTCATCAAGCGTCGCCGTATATGTTTCACCTTTTACAAGCTCACCGTTTGTTACAGCTACCGTTTGGACATTTTGGCCGTTTGGCGCTTTTTGAACGTCTTTTACTTGCGCTGTTCCTGCAGCACTTTGGATCGTACCTTGGTCCGCAATTTGACCGCCGCTTTCTGCATAGAATGGCGTGTGGCTTAAGATGACTTGCGCTTCTGTTCCAGCTTCAGCGCGGTCAACAAGCTCACCGTCTACAATAATTGCTTCAACAACTGTTTCTACTTCATTTTTATCATAGCCAACAAACTCACTTGCAACGGTTACTTCACCAAGTACGCCGCCTTGAACTTGCATAGAACTAGAATCTTGACGAGCAGCACGCGCACGCTCACGCTGTGCTTCCATTTCACGTTCAAAACCTGCATGATCAATTTTCATGTTCTCATCTTCTGCATATTCTTCCGTTAATTCAACAGGGAATCCATACGTGTCATATAAACGGAAAACATCTTCGCCTTGTACCGTATCACTGTTTTGCGCTTTTTCTTTTTTAATAACGGTTGCCAAAATAGCTAGTCCGTCATTTAACGTTTCGTGAAAACGCTCTTCTTCATTTTTTACTACGCGCTGGATAAAATCCGTTTTTTCCTTTACTTCCGGATAGAAATCAACCATGATTTCACCTACTACCGGCACTAGCTCGTACATGAACGGACGATTAATGTTTAACTTTTTAGCATAGCGAACTGCTCGGCGTAACAAACGGCGCAGCACATACCCACGGCCTTCATTTGAAGGAAGCGCACCATCACCTACAGCAAATGTTACCGTACGAATATGGTCAGCAATGACTTTAAATGCCGTATCTTGCTCATCATTTGTACGATATTTAGCGCCTGAAATGTTTTCTGTTGCTTCAATAATTGGCATAAACAAATCTGTATCAAAGTTTGTTTGCACGTCTTGAATAACAGAAACCATACGCTCTAAGCCCATTCCCGTATCGATGTTTTTCTTTGGAAGCGGCGTGTACGTGCCATCAGGATTGTGATTAAATTGAGAAAATACAAGGTTCCAAATTTCTAAATAGCGCTCATTTTCTCCACCTGGATATAATTCGGGATCAGTTAGGTCATTTCCATATGCTTCTCCGCGATCATAAAAGATCTCTGTATTTGGACCACTCGGACCTTCTCCGATATCCCAAAAATTACCTTCTAAACGAATGATGCGCTCTTTAGGCACGCCCATTTTTTCATTCCAAATCTTAAATGCTTCTTCATCTTCAGGGTGAACTGTTACAGATAGCTTATCTGCGTCGAATCCAATCCATTTATCGCTCGTTAAGAATTCCCATGCCCATTGGATGGCTTCTTCTTTGAAATAATCACCGATAGAGAAATTGCCAAGCATTTCAAAAAACGTATGATGGCGAGCCGTTTTACCTACGTTTTCGATATCGTTTGTACGAATGGATTTTTGTGCGTTACAAATACGCGGATTTTGAGGAATAACACGACCATCAAAATATTTTTTTAATGTAGCTACTCCACTGTTAATCCATAATAAAGATGGATCTTCATGCGGAACTAAAGATGCGCTTGGTTCTACATCATGGCCTTTTTCTTTAAAGAAATCTAAATACATTTGACGAACTTGTGCTGACGTCAGTTTTTTCATGATTGGTCCTCCTTTAATACTCTTCTTATTTATAGACAAAAAAATGATGACATAAAAGCATCTATTTTCTCCGTGTACAAAAGCAATTGCTAGTTATTTGCACACAAAAAAACTCTCATCCCTGTAGCAGGGACGAGAGTTGAACTCGCGGTACCACCCTGATTATAAATGCCAAAAGCATTTATCACCTTCATAGCGTTAACGTTGCTGACACGGCAGGTTTTAGCCTGCACTCTGGACTAGCGTTCAGCTGCTCTTTGTTTAGCGCTTCTTTCAGCCAAGGAAGCCCTTCTCTAAAAACCAGTGTGCAACGTACTCGATCCATCATTGTGTTTAAAATATGTAGCGTTTTCTTATGGCGATATTATGACAAATTAACCGCTCTTTGTCAATGTTTGAGCGTATAAGAGCGGATATGCAAAATAGATATTTTAATGACTGCTAAAATTGGCACAGCCAAAATGAGGCCCAATACTCCTCCAAATTCTCCTCCTAAAAGGAGTGCAAGCATGATAAACAAAGGATGAATATGAAGACTCTTTCCTACGATAAGCGGAGACAGCACATTTCCCTCTAGAAACTGCAGCACAAAGATTATAATGACAATGGTAATAACCAACTTTATCGAGATTGTGGCTGCAATAATAGCCGCTGGAACTGCACCAATAATCGGGCCAAAATAAGGAATGATATTCGTTACACCAATAATGAAGCCTAAAAGAAGTGCATAAGGTACATGAAAGAACCACAGTGCTGCCGTGGCAATCACACCAATAATGAGACAAACAAAAAACTGCCCTCTAATATAATTGCCGAGCGATTCATTCACATCCGATAAAAAACGTTCGCCTGGTTTGTGCCACTTTTTAGGCGTGACATAAGCCGTTGCTTTCTTAATAGAGGAAAAATCCTTCAGCATATAAAAAACAATAAATGGAATAATGATTAAAATTAAAAAAGAGGTAATCAATGACTTTAATCCTTCGGCCACTTTTGTAAGCCACACGTTGAGCGTAGCCTCTACATCATCAATGCTGCCTTCAATTTTCTCATGTACACCGTTTGGAAGTGAAGTTGTACGATCATGAATCGATTCTACCCAATGTCTATATGTATTCGTAAAATGAGGCAGCTGTTCATTTAAATCTTTTACTTGTTCCACAAAAATAGGGTACGACTTATAGGCTCCAAACCCAATTCCTCCAAAAAAGATGATGTAGATCAGTAAAATAGCTAGAGGACGAGGCACGCCTTTATCATGCGTTTTTTCAATAAGCGGATGAAGTAAATATGTAATGAATGCTGCAATAAAAAAAGGCAGCAGTGCTTTTAAAAACATGTAAATAACAGGAAGCCATAAAAACTGGACTTTAAAAAAGACTAATATGCACAGCAGCGCTAATAACAGCAGTCCGAATCTATAGAACCATTTGAATGAACTATCTTTCAACGTAAACTCCTCCTCTCTTCTATTTTTTGATAAAGAAAGGAGTTTATACATGCTGTTGTCTCTTCTGCCTGCAAAAAAGCACTATTGCAGCTCAGTGCAATAGTGCTTTTTTTATTAGTGAATAGCTTTCATCATACGTTTACGCATTTTTTTCATATTTCTTTTTGTAAACATCTCTCGATCATCTGCCATTTTAAATGCATAAGCTCCAAGACCGAAAGCGACTACTGACGGAATGATTCTGCCCATTGCTCTTCCTCCCGGTAAAAAAGAATTAGAAATTAATTGTGCGCTCGTCGTCTGAGAACAAATCATCAAGCGAGCTCAATGTTCCATCTTCTTCTACTTGGTGAGTATTAATTTGTCCTTTTGAAATAGTCATTTCAATAAAACAATTCCAACAGTAATACTGATTTACACCAATTTTGCCAACGTCAATACTTTTACAGTTTGGACATTTAAACAAAGTCGACACCTCTTTATACGTTCTACTTATATAAACGCATTATGTCCACTTCTTTCCATGTCCATACTTTATTTTCTGACAATTAGCAAAGAAGGATGGCAACAAAGGAGTTTATTTAACTCTTTGTTAGCATACGAAAGGTTACATGAAATCATACGGCGTAACGTTTTCCATCCCAATATTTGCATCTTTCATAAATGGAATTTCGGGATCTTCTATGTCGTTATCCAAGCTTTCTCGAAGCAACGGCTGTAAATTCGTTTGGCGAACGCTGTCTTCATTTCGGCTAACTCCCAGCTGAAACGCTTCGTCTTCTCCGCATAAAATTAAAAACTGTTTGCTTCGCGTAACGGCGGTATAAAGTAAATTACGTCGCAGCATCCGGTAATAGCTTTTAACAATTGGAAGCACAACAATTGGAAATTCACTTCCCTGTGATTTATGAATGGAACAGCAGTATGCATGAGTTATTTGATTAAAGTCTTGCTTTGTGTAAGTTACTTCATTTCCTTCATATGAAATAACCAGCATATCCTGTTTTTCCGTATTTTCTTTGGCAAAGAAAACCGAGACGATTTCTCCCATATCTCCGTTAAATACGTTGCTATCCGGCTGATTTACAAGCTGCAGCACTTTATCTCCGACTCGGTACGTAATATCTCCGTGCTTAAGCTCTCTTCTTTGTTCAGAAGCCGGGTTGAATAATTCCTGAAGAACTTCATTCAGCTTATCAATACCTGCAGGACCTTTATACATAGGAGCTAAAACTTGAATATCTTTAGCCGTATAGCCTTTTTTTAACGCATTCCCGCAAACTTGTTGCACGACGTTCGTGATGTGCTGTCCTTGACAACGAATAAAAGAACGATCTCCTTGCTGCCTTGATAAGTCTTCCGGAAGCTTTCCTTTTTTTATTTCATGAGCCAAATCAATAATTGACGATCCTTCCGCTTGCCGGTATACATCTGTCAGACGGACGGTAGGAACTACTTCTGAACTCAGTAAATCTTTTAACACCTGTCCCGGACCTACTGAAGGAAGCTGGTCTTCGTCTCCAACTAAAATAACCTGTAAATTAGCAGGAAGAGATTTAAAAAGCTGATGAGCAAGCCACAAATCTACCATTGATACTTCATCCACAATCAGTAATTTTCCGTCAATTGGATTTTCCTCATTATGATCAAATCCTTCTTGTCCGTTCCATTTTAATAATCTGTGAATGGTAACTGCCGGAAGTCCCGTCGCTTCGCTCATTCGTTTAGCAGCGCGTCCAGTAGGTGCCACAAGTAAAACAGGAAAAGCTTCATCTTTTTTATAATCCCCTGGATTTAACGAACATCCGTGAAGTTCTGCATAGAGTTCGACTATTCCTTTAATAACCGTTGTTTTCCCAGTACCTGGTCCACCCGTTAAGAGAAGCATCGGAGACATTAAAGCGGTTTGTATGCCCTTGCGCTGGGAAGGTGCATATTGCACGTCTAATMGCTCTTCTAGTTCACCCAGTGCCAATAAGAATTCTGATTCTGGAAACTGCTCTTCGTACTGTGTTTGAGCCATAATTTTTTGAATAGCTTTAACCAGCCCTTTTTCAGCATAGAAAAGGGGAGGAAAATAAATTTTTTCGTCTTGAATGATAAGCTTTTTGTCTGCTTTTAATGCGTCCACTTCTCTTGTAAGATCCATTTCAGACAGGTTCTCATGCCTGCTTTTTCGAAGAAGCTCTGCTGTTTTTCCATACAGCTGATCTGCCGTGACGTATACATGTCCCATTTGATTGCATTCTTGCTCAATGACATATAAAATACCTGCACGCAAACGATCAGGATGATTGGTTGCCATACCAAGCCTCTTTCCGAGTTCATCGGCCCTGCTAAAGCCAATACCTTGAATATCTTCTACGAGCTGATAAGGATTATTTTGAACAATTTCAAGCGCTTCTTGTTTGTACGCTTGGAAAATCTTCATCGAAAGCTGCGGTCCAAACCCAAGGTCTGTCAGCTTTACCATTACTTCTTCTAACCCTTGATGTTCACGAAGCTGCGTGACTAAAGCTTCTGCCTTGTCGGCTGAAAGCCTCGGAACCTCTTTTAGCACAGACTCATTTTGCAAAATACGAAAAATAGCGCGTTCTCCTAGAGCGTCCACAATGTTTTCAGCAGTTTTTTTACCGATTCCGTGAAATAAATCGCTAGACAGGTACTGAACAACCCCTTGCCTTGATTGCGGAAGTTCTTTTTTAAACTGTTCAACATGAAACTGCAGACCAAACTTTGGATGCTCTTTGAAGTCTCCGTAAAACGTGTATACTTCATCTTCATTCAGCTTAGGAAAATAGCCTGTAACGACCGTTTCTTTATCTTCAATCTCTAAATTTGTTTTTTTGATCCGTATCCGCGTAACGTTATATAAGTTTTCTTCGTTATGAAAGACCGTTACAATCGACGTGCCGCTTATATAATGACGTTCTGGCTGTGAAGGGTTCACTTGTTCTTCGTTCATGTTATCCTTCCTTTACCCGCTTTCTTAATGTTCTAATGTAGACAGAACTTGTTTGGCATTTGCTGCCATTACGTGATCTGGCTGCACGTTTAAAGCTTCATCTAACATCTCAATCGCCTTGTCTTTGTCATCTTTCATAGCATACGCTACGCCTAAATTATAAAAAGCATCGGCGTGTTCTGGCTCTTGATTGACTACCTTAAGAAATTCAGCAATCGCTTCATCTACCATTTCGAGCTGTGCTAAACAAAGACCGTACTGAAATTTTGCTTCTACATCATGTTCGTTTAGTTCTACCGCCCGCTGAAGATAAGGCATCGCAAAACGAATTTCTTCCATATGAAACAGCGTTAAACCAAGCATAAAGTACGCATCGGATGAATCTAAGCCTTTTTTGATTGCTAAATCAAAGTAGTGCTTTGCCTGCTCAAGCTGCTCTGCATTAAAATAAATATTTCCTGCTCCGTAATACGCTGTTGCCGTTTCTTCATCTAATTCAATCGCACGTTCATAAAATTTCAAAGCACGATCCATCTCACTAACAGCCGCTAACAAATTGCCAAAGTTCACATACACAATTGGATCTTTTGGATTATCTTCAATTGCTTCTGAAAATGTTTTAGCAGCCTCTTCAAATYTCCCTTCCTGCATATACTGAATTCCTAGCTGATTTTTATCTGTCATTTTTTTCGTTCACTCCACTGTTTTAGTTATGATTTAAAAGATTTTCACATCATGAAAATCTACAATATGTAAGTTATTAGTTTACCCAATAAGTAAAGTATATCATAGAAAAACCTCAGCTATATACGGCCGAGGTTTTTCGTTCTTGCTTATATGAATTATACGTACCAGATTTGCTCTTCTTCTTGAAATACTTTGTCAATTGTTGCTCCGCCAAGACATTCATCGTCTTTGTAAAACACAACTGCTTGACCTGGCGTAATTGCGCGAACAGGTTCAGCAAAAATAACCTTAATTGTATTATCATCGACTTTTTCAACAGTTACTGCTGAATCAGTTTGACGATAGCGGAATTTTGCTGTGCACGTCATTGGTGACGACCAGTCACGTTCGCTTACCCAGCTGACATTGGTTGCTGTAAGAGATGTAGAATAAAGAAGCTCATTGTGAAAGCCTTGATCGACGTATAAAACATTTTTTTCTAAATCTTTTCCGACTACAAACCAAGGTTCACCGCTGCCTCCAATACCTAAACCGTGGCGTTGACCAATCGTGTAGTACATAAGACCGTCGTGCTTGCCTTTTACTTCGCCGTCAAGCGTTTGCATTACACCTGGCTGAGCAGGAAGATACTGACTTAAAAATTCTTTGAAGTTGCGTTCACCGATAAAGCAAATACCTGTGCTGTCTTTTTTCGTTGCTGTAGCAAGGCCTGCTTCTTTCGCAATTTCACGCACTTTTGATTTCTCAATTTCACCAATCGGGAACATTACTTTTGAAAGCTGATCTTGTCCTAATTGATTTAAAAAATACGTTTGATCTTTATTTCCATCTACGCCTCTAAGCATTTTATACTCCCCGTCGCGGTACGCAACGCGTGCATAATGTCCTGTCGCTAGATAATCTGCTCCTAGCGTCATTGCATGCTCTAAAAAGGCTTTGAATTTAATTTCTTTATTACACATTACATCAGGATTCGGTGTACGACCTGCTTTATATTCCTCTAAAAAGTAGGTAAATACTTTATCCCAATATTGTTTTTCAAAGTTGACTGCATAGTAGGGAATACCAATTTGATTACATACGCGAATAACATCGTTATAATCTTCAGTCGCAGTACAAACGCCGTTTTCATCCGTATCGTCCCAGTTTTTCATAAAGATTCCGATCACATCGTATCCTTGTTGTTTTAATAAAAGAGCTGCTACGGATGAATCAACGCCTCCGCTCATTCCGACTACTACACGTGTATCTTTAGGTGATTTTGTCAACTTCGCCACCTCCGTTTTCTTCATTTTAATTAAATTGTTCGCTAAAAAGCGAAAGAAACGACACAAACCATCAGTGAGGGATGAAGACCCTACTGATGGCTGCTATTTACATCGTTAGTCGCTTAACGATGTTTGCTGTTTGACGTGCGGTTTTTTCAATTTGCTCAGCTGAGTTTCCTAAGCCAAAGCTAAATCGAATAGAAGTTGTTAAACGTTCAGACCCTTTTCCAAACATAGCAACAAGCACATGAGAAGGATCGATTGCTCCCGCTGTGCAAGCTGAACCGCTCGATGCCGCAATTCCCGCTAAGTCTAAATTTACGAGCATCGATTCAACATTTGTTTTTGGAAATGATAAATTTAACACATGTGGCAGAGAATTTTCAAGATGTCCGTTAATTTCAAAGGAAATACCTTCTTCTTTCAACACAGCTACCATTATTTCTTTGTATCTTCTATATTCATCTGCACGTGTTTGCAGCGTTTGTTGCGAAATTTTCACAGCTTCTTCAAACCCGACAATACTTGTCATGTTCTCAGTTCCAGCTCGTCGTTTGCGCTCTTGTTCTCCTCCAAATAGCAAAGGAGACAGTGAAACGTGAGCAGCTGCATATAAAAAGCCCATCCCTTTTGGTCCGTTAATTTTATGAGCAGAAACGGATAAAAGATCGACACCTAATTGTTGCACATTTAACGGAATTAATCCATAAGCTTGCACTGCATCCGTGTGGAAATATGCTCCATGCTCTTTTAATAGAACTCCAATTTCTCCAATTGGCTGAATAGCACCTACTTCATTATTTCCAAACATCACCGACACAAGAATTGTTTGGTCGGTTAGGGCTGATTTTATTTCATCCACAGATACTTGTCCGTACTCATTAACTGGTAAGTAAGTCACTTCAAAGCCCTGTGTTTCTAAATATTCACACGTATGAAGCACAGCGTGGTGTTCAATTTGCGTGGTAATAATATGATTTCCTTTATGGCGGTTTGCAAGAGCTACTCCGATCAGTGCCATATTATCTGCTTCTGTCCCACCACTTGTAAAAATCAGTTCATTTTCGTGTGCTCCAATACTTGCTGCAATCGTTTGGCGAGCTTCGTCTAAATAGCGTCGACTTTCCCGTCCGTAGTGATGAATACTGGACGGATTTCCAAAGTACTCATGCATAAAAGTCGTCATTTTCTCAACGACTGCTGGATGTATTGGAGACGTTGCTGCATGATCAACATAAATACGTTCCAAAATAAACGCCTCCTAGCTCATTATTAAATATAAAACATATAAGACGCTTGATCATCATCAGAATGATTTGCTAAATCTTCAAGCGTTGTACTATCTAGCACTTCTTTAACCGCATCTCGAATACGAATCCACAGCTCGCGTTTTGCAGGCTCTTCATCTTCAATTCCTTCTACAGGACTAATAGGACCTTCTAAAACAGAAATAATATCACCAGAAGTAATGTTAGCAGGTTCATGTGCTAAGATGTAACCTCCATAAGCTCCGCGCACGCTTTTTACAAGCCCAGCGTTACGCAGCGGTGAAATAAGCTGCTCTAAATAATGTTCAGATAAGTCATGCGTTTGAGCAATAGTTTTAAGCGAGATAGGACCTTCGCCAAAGCGCTTAGCAAGCTCAATCATAATCGTTAAACCGTAGCGTCCTTTTGTTGAAATTTTCATACGATACACTCCTTCAATACACTTTTTTTATTTATGAAAAAAATAAGACCCTCACGTTGTCACTGAATGCTGTGATGAGTCGTTTTTTACTAAGCTATATGAACTTCTCTATATGCATTTCTTGCAAATGTAACTGTTGATATTATAACATACTATGCCTATAAGATAAATTTCCACCACCTATTCACCGCTTGTGATACAGTGAAAGAAAAGAAAGGAGAAAAACATGGCTACAAAACCTCTCGCATTTCGAATGCGTCCGACTCATTTAGATGACGTTATCGGACAGCAGCATTTAGTTGGCAAAGATAAAATGATTTATCGAATGGTAAAAGCAAATCACTTAAGCTCGATGATTTTATATGGACCTCCAGGCGTTGGAAAAACAACAATTGCCACGGCTATTGCAAAAACAACCAACACGGCGTTTCGTCAGTTGAATGCCGTTGTAAACAATAAAAAGGATATGGAAATTGTCGCCGAAGAAGCCAAAATGTCAGGCAAAGTAATTCTCCTGTTAGATGAAGTTCATCGCCTTGACAAAGCTAAGCAAGACTTTTTGCTTCCTTACTTAGAAAACGGCATGATCATTCTAATCGGAGCGACAACAAGCAATCCTTATCACGCAATTAATCCTGCTATTCGAAGCAGATGCCAAATCTTCGAATTAAAATCTCTTACGCCAGATGATATCAAAATGGCGCTAACAAGGGCGCTCAACGACTCATCAAACGGATTTGGGGATAGAAAAATCATCGTAGAAGATGACGCCATGAACCACTTTGCCAACAGCTGTAACGGTGACGTGCGCTCGGCTTTGAATGCTCTGGAACTGGCTGTTTTATCAACAGGTGAAAGCGATGGTAAAATCGTTATCACCTTACAAACGGCAGAAGAATGTCTGCAGCAAAAATATTTTTCACATGATAAAAATGGTGACGCTCACTATGATGTATTATCGGCTTTTCAAAAATCGATTCGCGGCAGCGACGTAAATGCCGCTCTTCATTATTTGGGACGGCTAATTGAAGCAGGAGACTTGATCAGCATCAATCGTCGCCTTTTAGTCATTGCCTATGAAGACATTGGACTAGCTGATCCGGATGCCGGCATGAGAACTCTCGCAGCTATTCAAGCAACTGAGCGATTAGGACTCCCAGAAGCACGTATCCCGCTTGCAAACGCCGTTATTGAGCTTTGTCTATCACCGAAGTCCAACGCTGCTTACAAAGCATTAGATGAAGCGATAAGCGATATTAAAAAAGGGCTTTCCGGCGACGTTCCCCCTCATTTGAAGGATGCTCATTACAAAGGAGCAGAGAACCTTGGCCGAGGCGTTGAATATCAATACCCGCATGATTTTGATAACGGATGGGTCCTTCAACAGTATTTACCGGATCGCATCAAAAACAAACAATATTTTCACCCTAAACAAAATGGACAAGAAAAATACTTTTCAAAAGTTTTCAATCGTTTAGAGACATTAAAAAAAGAAAATGGCTGAAACTGTTGCTCAGTTTCAAAGCCATTTTCTTTTTTGTCTTTATCTATTAAGCTGCACTTTTAACGTCTTTGCGTTTTTTCGTTTTTGTTGAACCTTTAAAGTAGCTATCTAAAAGTTTAGCGACTAAACGAGCGATTATGTTAAACAACAGAACCATAATGATTAAAATAGCAGCTGACTTTGTTGCAATCAATCTTGCATCAGGTACGATTCCTTCAGAGTTTAATTTCCAAATGTGAACGGCAAGCGTCTCTGCTGGTCGAAAAATATTAAACGGGTTTACAGGACTCATTAAGTCAGCATTTGAATTTAACATCGGCGTTGTTAAGCCAGCCGTATAAATCAACGCAGCTGCCTCTCCAAAGATTCGTCCCGCTGTTAAAATAACGCCTGTGATAATTTGTTGAATCGCTGATGGAATGACGACTTTGACAATTGTTTGCCATTTAGTCGCACCCAACCCTAAACTGGCTTCTTTTACACTCGCAGGAACAGATGCAATCGCACTTTCACATACGCGTGTTAAACCCGGTAAATTTAAAATTGTAATCACAAGTGCTCCGCCGATAAGCGTATAGCCCCAGCCTGAAAATGTGACAAAAATTAATAATCCAAATAAACCAACTACAATGGACGGTAATGACGCCATTGTTTCGATACATAAGCGGACGAAATTTAAGAAACGACCTTGCTTCGCGTACTCCGCTAAGTAAATTCCGGCTCCTAAACCAAGAGGAATAGAAATGATCAGCGTTAAAACAAGCATGTAGAACGAGTTAAACAGTTGGGGTCCGATACCGCCTCCTGCCATCGTATTGCTTGGCTTTCCAAATAAAAAGTTCGGATCCCAAAATCCCCAACCTTTAGCGATAATTTCAACAACTAAATACACTAATAGCAACACAACTAGAGCGGCAATGCCATAAAAAATACCTGTCCATATATTATTTACTGTGCGTGCATTTTTGTTTCTCATTGATGAGCACCTCGTTTCCCAATTGCTCGGATAATTAAAATGAACACGAAAGAAATAAGCAGTAAAATCATGGCTAACGTCCACAGTGCGTTATTCCATGCCGTTCCGTTTAACGTATTAGACATATCCATTGTTAAAATACCTGTTAATGTTGCCGTTGGGCTATATAAGCTTTCAGGAAGCTTAACCGTGTTTCCGATAACCATTTGAACAGCTAGCGCTTCTCCGAATGCGCGGGCAAGCCCTAACACGATACCTGTTAAAATACCTGTTTTAGCAGATGGAATAATGACTCGGCTAATTGCCTGCCATCTTGTTGAACCTAGTCCATAAGAAGCTTCTAAATATTCAGGTGCTACGCTTCGAATTGCATCGTCAGCAATACTTGCAATTGTCGGAAGAATCATGACGCTTAAGACAATAATTCCGGCAATCAAACTAAAGCCCACTCCGCCGAAATTATCGCGAAGAAGCGGCACTAAAATTGTAACCCCTAAAAGACCGTATACCACTGAAGGAACTCCTACTAAAAGTTCTAAAACGGGTCGTAAAACCGTTGAACCAAATTTAGGCGAAATATAGTTGTTAAAAATGGCGATAGCAATTCCAATTGGAGCACTTATAATAACGGCTCCGATTGATACAAGCATGGAACCTAGAATAAACACAAGTGCACCGTATTCTTTATTGTTTGGACTCCATTTTGTTGAAGTCAACATTTCACCGATTGATATATTACTTTGTAAAAATGACTGTATGCCTTTTTCACAAATAAATACGATAATAGCTAACGTAACAAGTACAATTAAAATACCGCAAAATGTAGAAAGCGTACGGCCAATGTATTCGCTTTTTACATAATTAATGGATTTTTTCCCCTTCATCGCTCTGTCTCCTTACATATTCAGTATATATTCGCTTTTCTTTTTATTCGCTATATACTTTATTAACATTCAAATAGAATAAGACTGACTGTGTTAGTCAGCCCTATTCTTTTTAAAAACACTCTTATTTTTTGAACTCAGTCATTGGGATATATCCCATATCTTTTACTTGCTTAGCAAAGTCTTTACCAGCTACGTAGTCAATGTACTCTTTTGCACCATCTTTTGGCTCACCGTTTGTAATCATGTACTCATAAGACCAAAACGGATATTTTTTAGAAACAATGTTTTCTGTTGTTGGCTCTACACCATCAATATTAAGCATTTTTAAACTTTCTTTTTTATCGCCAATTAAATACGACATAGCAAGGTAACTTACTGCTCCTGGCGTTGAGTTTACTGATTGCTCAACCGCTCCGTTTGAATCTTGAGCTGTACCAACGCTGTCATTTACTTTTGCGTCACCCATTAATGTTTTCTCGAATGTAGCACGTGTACCAGATGATGCTGGACGGTTGATTACGTTAATTTTCTCGTCGTTTCCGCCAACTTCTTTCCAGTTTTTAATTTCACCAGAGAAAACCTTTTGAATTTGCTCTTTTGTTAACGATTCTACTTTTACATCTTTATTTACAACAAGTGCGAACCCAATGCCCGCTACTTTCGTATCGACAAGTTTATCTGCTTTTGATTTATCTTCGATTTTATCGGCTGCTGGAACGTCAGAGTTTCCAATGTCAACTGCTCCTGATGCTACTTGGTTAACACCCGTTCCACTACCTCCACCTTGTACCGTTACTGAAAGGTTTGGATATTTTTCAGTAATTCCATTGGCTGCTTCTTCTGCAAGTGGTTGTAAAGCTGTAGATCCCGCCGCTGTTAACGTACCTGAAACTTCTTCTTTGCTGCCCGAACCACTGTCGTTGCTTGCTCCGTCTTTACCACATGCTGCTAGTGCTCCTACCATTAAAAAAGCTGCTAATGTTACTTTAAAACCCTTTGTTTTCATTACATTACCCTCCAATAAATATATGTGTAATTAGTACTAGTCCTTTGTACTCGAACAACAGGTACAAGACACATTATACGAGTAGATTGTTGTCTTTATATGAAGTGAATTTTAAGTTACTGTAAACTTACTTATTTGGGGTTTATTTTTTCTTATTTCTATCAAAACCCTTGATACATAAGACTTTCTGAATATTGCTGTAGAAGATATAAAAGAAAGAAAGCCAAAACGTAAATTTTATGTAAATAAAGCGTTAAATAAATTTACATAAATCTCTTTTTTTAATACAGTGTAAATTCACCATCAAGCCATATTTTTCAATTTATTAGTACTTTTTATACATATCAAACAGAAGATTCCATCCAAAGCATAAATAGAACAGATATTTCCATAAAAAAAAGAAGGCTGCGATAGCCTTCTTTTTATTCATCACCTACGCGGCGGATCTTAATATCACTTAATAATTCATTGATAACATGGCCGCCCATAATTAATCCTGCTACAGATGGAACAAAAGCATTAGAAGATGGAGGCATTTTCGCTTTGCGAATTTGCGCTTGATCGTTTCCTACTTCTTTGCGAACTTCTTCGCGAATAACGATTGGACGTTCATCAGAAAAAACGACGTTAATTCCTTTGCGAATTCCTTCTTTACGCAGACGAGTACGAACCACTTTTGCAATCGGATCTGTATGTGTCTTTGAAATGTCTGCAATTTTGAAACGTGTTGGATCCATTTTATTCGCAGCACCCATACTTGAAATAATCGGAATATCACGTTTTAAACATTCTTTCATTAAATGAATTTTATACGAAATCGTATCGGATGCATCCACTACGAAGTCCGGTTTGTAACTAAAGAACTCTTCATACGTTTCTTCCGTATAAAACATTTGAAGAGAAACGACGTCACATTCTGGGTTAATATCCAAAATACGCTGTTTCATTAATTCTGTCTTGGGCTGACCTACCGTAGAAAGCAGCGCGTGAATTTGACGATTTACGTTTGTAATATCAACATCGTCTTTATCTACAAGAATTAAACGCCCTACTCCTGACCGAGCCAAAGCCTCAGCAGAAAACGACCCTACTCCTCCTATCCCTAAAATAGCAACTGTGCTGCCTTTTAAAGTAGCTAGCCCTTCTTTTCCTATCGCCAGTTCATTACGCGAAAACTGATGCAACATGTTAAAACACTCCTCTATTAAATACACCAACGTGTATGATTAATTCAAATAAACAACGAAATTGACTATATCATATTTTTAGCAAAACGAACATGAGCATTCGTTATTTATCCATAAAAAAACTCTATGCAAATAATTACATAGAGGATTTTTTATATGTATGCTAGTCCCGATCGTGCCGTCTCGAGTGCCTTCGTTTTGAACCCGCTCTCGGCAGGTGGGTGCTCTGCTTTAACCATTGTAAGTCCTCGAGATGAGGCATGTACGCTCGTTAAAAACTCCGAGCTCCCAAGCAAAAAATTGTTCGGTCAAAACTGGATTAAGGACGAACACATCAGGACTATTTAGTTCTTGAAAGTATCTTATCACAGAAAAAATCACTTTGCAATTAATAAGTAAAACAAAAAAAATCGAGCCTGTCACGTTCCAGTGACAGGCTCGACTTAACAGATGGTTCAATCGATTACGCTTCTGTTTTTTGCTTTTTCACCTGCAAATGCAGCTCGTCTAATTGTGCTTCACTTACTTCACCAGGTGCGTTTGTTAATAGACAACTTGCACTTGCTGTTTTAGGGAAGGCAATTGTATCACGTAAGTTTGTGCGTCCTGCTAGAAGCATAACCAAACGATCAAGACCTAATGCAATTCCGCCGTGAGGAGGAGTACCGTATTCAAATGCTTCAAGTAAGAAACCGAACTGCTCATATGCTTCTTCTAATGTAAATCCAAGCGTTTTAAACATTTTTTCTTGAATATCACGCTCGTAAATACGTAAAGATCCTCCGCCAAGTTCGTAACCATTCAATACTAAGTCATATGCTTGTGCACGGACTTGTCCAGGATCGCTTTCTAACATTGGTAAATCTTCACGAACTGGCATTGTGAATGGATGATGAGCCGCGTAGTAACGGTTGTCTTCTTCATCATGCTCAAGAAGAGGCCAATCTGTTACCCATAGGAAGTTAAATTTCGTTTCATCAATAATTCCTTGTTCTTTTGCAAGCTTTAGACGAAGAGCGCCAAGTGCATCTGCTACAACTGACTTTTTATCAGCTACAAATAAAAGTAAATCTCCTTCTTCCGTTTGAAGAGCTTCAGCAAATTGCTTTTGCTCATCTTCATTGAAGAATTTTGCGATCGGTCCTTTTAAGCCGTCAGCTTCAACTTTCAGCCATGCTAACCCTTTAGCACCGTAAATTTTCACGAACTCTGTTAGAGCATCGATATCTTTACGTGAATAGCTAGAAGCGCCACCTTTCATGTTAATTGCTTTTACTTCTCCGCCGTTTTCAACTGCTGCGCTAAATACTTTGAACCCGCAGTCTTTCACAAGCTCTGATAAGTTGACTAGCTCCATTTCAAAACGTGTATCCGGCTTATCTGAACCGTAGCGACTCATCGCTTCATCATATGACATGCGCGGGAAAGGCGTCGTTATATCTAAATCTTTTACTCGCTTCATTACTTTAGACATCATTTCTTCCGTCATTGTCATGATGTCCTCTTGAGATAAAAATGATGTTTCAATATCGATTTGAGTAAATTCAGGCTGACGATCTGCACGCAAGTCTTCATCGCGGAAGCAGCGAGCGATTTGATAATAACGCTCAACTCCGCTTACCATTAGCAGCTGCTTAAAGATTTGCGGTGATTGAGGAAGAGCATAAAATTCCCCTTCGTGCACGCGGCTTGGCACAAGATAATCACGTGCGCCTTCTGGCGTACTTTTCGTTAAAATAGGTGTTTCAACATCTAAAAAGTCATTTTGATCCAAGAAGTCACGAATTGTTTTTGTAATGTCATTGCGCATTTTAAGCGTGTTAAACATCTCAGAACGTCGAAGGTCTAAATAACGATATTTTAATCGAACATCTTCTGATACTTCCGTTTGATCTGCAATGGCAAAAGGAGGTGTTTTGGCTTTGTTTAATACCGTAATCTGCTCAGCGTGAACTTCAATTTTACCTGTTTTTAAGTTCGAGTTAACGGTTCCCTCTTCACGAGCTACAACAGTTCCTTGCACTTCCAGTACGAATTCATTACGTACATCTTCAGCAATTTTTAGCGCTTCAGCAGATTTTTCAGGATTAAATACAACCTGTACAACTCCGCCGCGGTCGCGTAAATCAATAAAGATTAATCCCCCTAAATCACGGCGTTTTTGAACCCATCCTTTTAATAGAACTGTTTCGCCAGTTGCTTGTTCTGTTACATCTCCACAGTAGTATGAACGTTTTGTCATCATGGTTCCCCCTTATACTTGTTCTTGCAAATAGCTGACCAATTGATCAATTGATACTTCTTGCTGTTCGCCAGATTCCATATTCTTTACGTTTACAACTTGTTTTGCTAGCTCATCTTCACCTAGAACAACAACAAATTTTGCTTGTACACGATCAGCTGCTTTGAACTGAGCTTTCATTTTTTTATCTTGATAATCTTTATCGGCTACAAAGCCTGCGCGTCGAAGCGTATTTACAATTGAAACGGATTTTTCTTTTGCTTCATCGCCCATGGTTACTACATAGCAATCTACGCCTGTTTCTACCGGAAGCTCAATTCCTTCTGCTTCCAATGCAGATAATAAGCGTTCGATACTTAAAGCGAATCCGATACCCGGTGTTTCAGGTCCGCCGATTTCTTGAATCAGCCCATTATAACGGCCTCCGCCACAAAGAGTTGTAATGGCGCCAAATCCTTCTGCTTCACTCATTAGTTCAAATGCTGTGTGATTATAATAATCTAACCCGCGTACCAGCGTCGGATCTACAACATAGTCAATGTCTAAATCGGTTAAGTACTGCTGTACTTTTTCAAAATATTCTTTTGAATAGTCGTTTAAATAATCAAGAATAGACGGCGCTGTAGCCATCAGTTCATGGTCACGATCTTTTTTACAGTCTAAAATACGAAGAGGATTTTTCTCCAATCTGCTTTGGCAGTCGCTGCAAAACTCTCCAATGCGAGGTGCAAAGTGGTCGATAAGCGCTTGACGGTGAGCTTGACGACTTTCTGTATCTCCTAAACTGTTAACAACCAACTTTAATTTTTTTAATCCAAGCGATTGGTAAAAGCTCATTAACAGGGCAAGAACTTCAGCATCAATAGCTGGATCATTTACTCCTAATGCTTCTACGCCAAACTGAACGAATTGACGGAAACGTCCCGCTTGAGGTCGTTCATAGCGAAACATAGGGCCAATATAAAACAGCTTGGTTGGCTGCGTTGGATTTCCAAACATTTTATTTGAAACAAATGATCGTCCAACTGCAGCTGTTCCTTCTGGGCGAAGCGTTAAGCTGCGGTCACCTCGATCTTTAAATGTGTACATTTCTTTTTGCACGATATCTGTTGTTTCTCCCACTCCGCGCAAAAATAATTCAGTGTGTTCAAACATTGGTGTACGAATTTCTTGGTAGTTGAACGCACGGCAGATCTCTCTTGCTCGCTGTTCAACAAACTGCCAATATTCTACTTTGCCCGGTAAAATATCTTGTGTGCCTCTAGGTATTTGAACTGACATAACGTGATATGCCTCCTATTTTTAAAATTTACAATACAAAAAAACTCTCGCCTCTACTATTTTTCCATAGTAGGGACGAGAGTTAATCTCACGTGGTACCACCCTAATTGAAACATATGACATGTTTCCACTCATTTCGTTAACGCACGAACACGTTCATCTCCTACTAAGTTTCCCTTTTCAGAGTGAAGCCTCCTGAGTGTTCTTTCATAAAGTCATCATGTAGAAATGCTTTCAGCCTAAGACATTTCCTCTCTAGCCATGTGTCATCTTTACTACTTTTCTCGATCTTTGGCTTATCAATATAAAAATGTTATACATTCATTTTAATTTAGCAATTGCTTTCTATATTACGAATGAAATGAGCAGTTGTCAAGCACCTTTCATGTTAAGAGCGGTCTAATTGTTTTCTTAGTTTCTGAATATCTCGAAGCGTTAAACCAAATTCAGAAGCCAATTCAAGGGATGAAGCTTCACTTTCTCTGTCAATAAAATCATGAAAATGAATGCCAAATACCGGATTTACCTGCTGAAATGATTGTTCACCTTTTTCACTAAACTTCATCGTTTCTTCCTCCCTGCCTACACTTACTTATCCTTTTATTAGCATTGCCCAAAAAAGATGTTTTTACATAAGAGAAAGGATTTTTTTTATTTTCATCGAATACTCTATTTTGTTATAAAAAGGAGGTCTATCTATTCGCCATCTAAACATGAAGTCTGTATCTGTTTTGGCTGCAAGTATCCTTTTATTACTGTGCTCTTCCTCATTTGAGCGCCCAAATGTACCGGTGCATCAACCCATTATTGTAACAGCTGACTCTCTTCATGTACGGAGCGGTCCAGGACGTTCATTTTCAATTACAAATAAATTGACGAAGAATACAAGACTATCCGTTTCAGACCGTCAAGGAGATTGGTATTATGTAGAAAGTTCGGGTATTCAAGGCTGGGTGTTTAAAAAATTCACGAAAACCGTAGCGCTTCGCAGCGTTCAACCTAGCATGCAGGTAGCACAGCGTCAGCCTGTCTATACGCTGAGTAAAAGCTTGCGGCACCTAAAGGGCAAAACAATTATTATTGATGCAGGCCATGGTGGAAAAGACAAAGGAGCCATCGGCACACAGGGCACATATGAAAAAGACCTCACTCTCCGAACAGCACTTATTTTACAAAACAAACTTCAAAAAGAAGGCGCACACGTCATTTTAACCCGCACCCATGATGAGTACCTTCTACTTTCACAGCGCACGCTGCAATCGACTAAAGCAGATGCTTTTATAAGCATTCACTACAACAGTACGAACAGCTCACAGCTAACTGGCCTTATGACGTATTATTACCATCAGCATCAGGACAGTCCACTCACACATTCTATTCATCAGTCCCTTATTAATCATGCAAAATTGAAAGACAAAGGAGAACGTTTTGGAAACTATTATGTTCTTCGCGAAAATACACGTCCGAGTACATTAATTGAACTGGGCTTTTTAAGCAACGAAAGGGAAGAAACGTATATTAATTCCATCAGTTATCAGCAAATGATTACGTCCGCTATCGCTGAAGGATTAAATCACTACTTTCAAAGCAAAGAAAAAACGCAGGCTCATCTGTGAGTCTGCGTTTTTTCTTTGCTTTCTACAATAAGTGTGACCGGTCCGTCATTTGTAAATGATACGTCCATCATTTCACCAAATGCGCCGGTCTCTACTCGAACATTTTTTTCTGATAATACTTTATTAAAATAGTTGTAAAGCGTTACAGCATGATCTGGCCTAGCAGCTCCCATAAAGTTTGGTCTTCTGCCTTTTCGGCAATCTCCGTACAGCGTAAATTGAGATACCGATAAAATTTCTCCTTCTACATCTAGAAGCGACAAATTCATTTTGCCAGACTCATCATCAAACACTCGCAAATTCACAATTTTATCTGCTACATACTCTGCATCAGCTTCAGTATCGTCATGGGTAATGCCCACTAAAAGCATATATCCATGCTTAATCTCACCGACCGTCTCTCCTGCAACAGTTACTTTTGCATTCTTTGCTCTTTGTACGACTACTCTCATGTATAACTACCTTTCTTAATGCATAATTCGGCGAACTGAATAAATGTCTCGAAGCTGCTTAATGCGCTCAACCACTTTATGAAGGTGACTGATGTTATGAATAGAAATTGACATATGAATCGTAGCCATTTTGTTTCGGTCCGATTTTCCTGAAACGGCTGAAATATTCGTTTTAGTCTCGTTTACAACCTGCAGAACTTCATTTAGTAAGCCTCTGCGGTCGTATCCGGAAATTTCAATTTCCACGTTAAACTCTTTGCCTTCTTTAATATGTGTTTCCCACTCTACAGGAATAAGGCGGCTTTCAGCATCATCTGTGTGAACGTTTAAACAATCTGCTCTATGAACAGATACTCCTCGCCCCTTTGTAATAAAACCAACAATCTCATCTCCAGGAACTGGATTACAGCATTTAGACAAGCGAATCAGCATGTTCTCTACACCCGGTACGATAACCCCGGAATCTTTTCGTTTATGCTGGCGAACACGCTTGGCCGCAGTGTCGCGTGCAATATCATCAATTTGGATCTCTTGTTCTTGATCACGCTGCTTTCTCCACTTCTCGGTTAAACGATTAGCTACTTGAGCCGCAGTTAATCCGTTATACCCAATAGCTGCATACATATCATCTTCGTTTGAGAAATTAAACTTCTCCGCTACTCGTTTGATATTATCAGCTGTTAATACTTCTTTTAAGTCAAACTCCATTTGACGAATTTCTTTTTCAACCAGCTCTTTGCCTTTTTCAATATTTTCATCGCGGCTTTGCTTTTTAAAGAATTGGCGAATTTTATTTTTGGCTTGAGACGTTTGAGCAAGCTTTAACCAGTCCTTGCTTGGACCATACGAATGCTTAGACGTCAAAATTTCGATAATGTCCCCCGTTTTCAAACGGTAATCAAGCGTAACCATCTTGCCGTTGACTT
This sequence comes from Priestia sp. P5_B4, assembly GCF_056400385.1. Classification (NCBI taxonomy): domain Bacteria; kingdom Bacillati; phylum Bacillota; class Bacilli; order Caryophanales; family Bacillaceae; genus Priestia; species Priestia sp. P5_B4. Next base: position 11,482 of record NZ_JBFULJ010000003.1, on the reverse strand, counting down.
TTGCTCCAATGGTTTTATTTCCGATTTCAGAATGAATACGATAGGAAAAATCAATTGGAACAGAACCCGAAGGAAGCTCAATGACGTCGCCTTTTGGCGTAAAAATGTAAACCATGTCAGAAAACAAATCAACTTTTAGAGATTCCATAAATTCTTCTGCATCGTTTGCGTCATTTTGAAATTCTAAAATTTCTCTGAACCACGTCAACTTTTCTTCAAATGAAGCATGCTCAGCTGTTTTTCCTTCTTTGTAAGCCCAGTGAGCAGCAATTCCATACTCAGCAATTTGGTGCATGTCAAACGTTCGAATTTGAACTTCTAACGGATCACCTTTTGGTCCGATAACCGTCGTATGAAGAGACTGGTACATATTTTGTTTTGGCATTGCAATATAATCTTTGAAACGTCCCGGCATTGGCTTCCAGCACGTGTGAATAATTCCTAACACCGCATAGCAATCTTTAATGCTATTTACAATAATGCGCACAGCTAGTAAATCGTAAATTTCATTAAACTGCTTGTTTTGCAGTGCCATTTTACGATAGATGGAATAAATATGTTTTGGACGTCCTGAAATTTCAACTTTAATCGACACTTCATCTACTTGCTCTCGAACTTCATCAATAACTTCAGCCAAATACTGCTCGCGTTCCGCACGCTTTTTCTTCATCAAATTTACAATGCGATAATATTGCTGAGGATTTAAGTAACGTAAAGCTGTATCTTCAAGCTCCCACTTAATTTTTGAAATACCAAGACGATGAGCAAGAGGAGCAAAAATTTCAAGCGTTTCATTTGAAATGCGTCGCTGTTTTTCCTGCGGTAAATGCTTTAGCGTACGCATGTTATGAAGACGATCCGCAAGTTTGATCAGTATGACTCGAATATCTTGAGCCATTGCTACAAACATCTTGCGGTGATTTTCAGCCTGCTGCTCTTCTTTAGACTTATATTTAATTTTTCCCAGTTTTGTTACGCCGTCTACTAACATTGCTACTTCTTCATTAAAAGCTTTTTCTAAATCTTTTAGTGTTATCTCTGTATCTTCAACCACATCATGTAGAAATCCAGCTGCAATTGTTGCTGGATCCATATCTAGATCAACTAAAATTCCTGCGACTTGAATCGGGTGGATAATATATGGTTCACCCGACTTGCGATATTGTTCTTTGTGAGCTTCTTTTGCAAAATCATATGCTTTTTGTACAAAAGCCACATCTTCTTCATTTAAATATCGCTTCGTATTGTCAATGACCTGTTCCGCTGTTAGGACTTGCTCATTTGCCATGAAATCACCTTTTATCAACTAGCATTTTTAATTCATATTGTAACTATTATCTTGAAAAAATCCAAGGATGTAAAGCCTTTGCGTTTAATTTATCAAATTTACATCATTTCCATTTTACGTATTAACGTTTTTTAACGAAAAAAGAGCACCTGTATCAGGTACTCTTCTTTATGTGATCGTTCTTCTTAATACGTCATTAATGTGAATACATCATAACCGTCTAGTTTGTCACGGCCATCAAGGTAAGAAAGTTCAATTAAGAACGCAGCTCCAACAACAATTCCGCCTAATTCTTCGACAAGCTTAATTGTCGCTTCAATTGTACCGCCTGTTGCTAATAAATCATCTGTAATCAACACGCGCTGACCTGGCTTAATTGCATCTTTGTGAATCGTTAATACGTCTTTACCGTATTCTAAACCGTAATCTACTTTGATTACTTCACGCGGTAATTTTCCTTCTTTACGAACAGGTGCAAAACCGATACCTAACGCATATGCTACTGGACAACCAACGATAAATCCGCGAGCTTCCGGTCCTACGATAATATCAACTTGTTTATCATTCGCATATTTTACAATCTCATCCGTTGCGGCACGGTATGCATCACCATTGTCCATTAATGTTGAGATATCTTTAAATGTAATACCTGGTTTTGGCCAGTCAGGTACAATTGTAATATAATCTTTAAAATTCATTCTAATGTTGCCTCCTCATTCAATCGAACGCTTAAAAATATCTTGAAATTGATTTTTAAGCTGTACATATGACGTATAAATAAAGTTTTTTTCTATTTCAATCTGCTGCTGCTTTTGGCGATAAGTCGCAGATTCTATTAAATCACGTTTCGCAGAATTTTTCACTAACGAAATTAAGCCATTGTTTATTGTAACAAATTCTAACTCAAAAAACACCTTTGCCATAAAATCAATCGTTTCTTTTGACCAGCCCTTATGAATCGCTAAATCTTCTTTGTAGCGTTTTAAATCAAATGGACCCTTTTTCGCTAAAAAGCCGTAAAACCATTTAAAATGATCGCGAGTTGGGATTGTATCAAAATAATGGTCTTCTTCCGTTAAGAAAATAGCGTATAGTCTAGAAGGGATACCTTGGACAAACAAACATTCAAGCCATTTCTGTGAAGGAGGCAAATCTAATAAAACGATTTGTTCCCCTGCAAACATACATGCTTTTGCCTGTTCTTCATCTTGAATAAGAACAACATGCTCCATCGGCAGCAACGACTTGTATTTATCAATTGTTGAAGCGTGGAAAGCAACAACTTTCATTTGATCCGTAAATACCTGCTGAAAGAAACGTTTGACATCAACTGCACTGCGATAATCAAACATCTGCCATTCATCTACAGAAATATCTTCCACCATCAGCTGCGGCTTGCGCATATTATTCCACTCATTAATAGATAGTTCACCTACTAATGATACTTTAGCTATAGGAGATACTTCATCTAATATATAGCCTAACCCAAATCCTACTGCATCAACCGATACACCGCTGTCTTCAAATACGAGTTTTAAATGATTTTTATTAGCACCAATTTTCCGCATAGATGTTGTATGAACATCTTTAATGAGAACTTTTGGCTTCGGGTTATGCATACCAAATGGAGCAAGCGCACTCATTTGTTCAATGTTTTCCAGCGTAATTTCCTCTGTTGTGCATACTGTATCAACTGATGTAATTGGAATAAAATCCTGTTTGGTTAACACGTTGCTTGCTTGTTCATTAAGACGTCTGCGCAGCTCTTCTACATCATCGCTGTTTAATGTCATGCCGGCTGCCATTGGGTGCCCTCCAAAATGTGGCAAAATGTCACGGCACTTAGATAAGTTCGCGAATAAGTCAAAACCTTCGATACTTCTTGCTGAACCCTTGGCAATACGGTTTTCAGAGTCAATACTTAGTACAATTGTTGGTCTGTAGAATTTTTCTACGAGCCTAGAAGCGACAATTCCAACAACGCCTGCATTCCATCCTTCTCCCTCTACAATAAGAACGCTGTTTTCACCCGGAGGATACATACTCTCAACAAATTCAACGGCTTCTTCTGTAATATCGTTTACGATTTGCTGCCTTTCCTTGTTTAACGCATCAATTTCTTTAGCTAAACCTTTTGCCTCTTCAGCATTTGTCGTCATAAGCAAATGAACAGCTGGATCGGCATCTTGAAGACGTCCTACTGCATTAATGCGAGGAGCCATCGCAAATCCAATTGTATCCTCATTAATTTCTTCACGTTTTACTCCACATACGCTCAGCAGCGCTTCAATTCCGGTGCGCTTCGTGAGCTTGAGATAATCAAGACCTTTGCGAGCAATTAAGCGGTTTTCGTCCACTAAAGGAACTAAGTCAGCAATTGTCCCAATTACTGCTAGTTCTAACAAATGTTCCGGAAGCTCCCCTAACAGCGCATGAGCGAGTTTAAAAGCCACCCCTACACCTGCCAGTTCTTTAAATGGATATGTACTTTCCGGCAGCTTTGGATGAATAATTGCATAAGCATCCGGTAAAACTGGCCCCGGCTCGTGGTGATCGGTAATAATTAAATCAAAATTTAATTCACGTGCATACGCAGTTTCTTCGACTGCCGAAATACCTGTGTCTACCGTAATCACCAGCTGATAGCCGCCCGCGTTTATTTTATCAAATGCCGCCTTATTCGGCCCATAACCTTCTGTAAAGCGATTAGGAATATAAAAATCAACATCAGCTCCAAGCTGCTGTAAAGCAGTTAACATAACAGAAGTGCTGCTGACGCCGTCAGCATCGTAATCTCCATAGATCATAATTTTTTCATTATGATCAATTGCTTGCTGAATACGAGCTACTGCTTTGTCCATATCGTGCAACAAAAACGGATCGTGGAACGTTTGTGCATCAACGTGTAAAAACTCACGCGCCGCTTCTACTGTTGTCATGCCTCTATTAAGTAATAACGAAGCTACTAGAGGTGTAATATTGAGGTTTTCTACAAATTCATTAACAAGTTGTTCATCACATTCTTGAACATTCCAACGTTTTTTTGACTGTAACATGTCTCTTCACCCCTTAACCCACATTATTATACTAGAGTGGATGAAATGGAGCAACGAAAGAAAATAAGCACATTTTTCTGACAGTACGTCTTGAATTTTCACGCACAAAAAAAACGTGCGAATACTTCGCACGTTTTTGAATTACTTGCTTTCTACTTCTTTTTGTTCCTCACGCTTCAACTGTTTTCCTTTCCACACAAGCCATAGCTGAGCAGCAATAAACACAGATGAATATGCACCAAGAATTAAACCTACTAACAGAGCAATTGAGAAGTTTTGAATCGATTCACTTCCGAATAGAAGAAGTGCTACAACTGCAATCACAACTGTTAACACGGTATTCATCGAACGAGTAAACGTTTCACGCAAACTTAGATTTACGATAAACGCTAAGTCGTCAAACGTTTTGGATTTAAATTTCTGCATATTTTCACGAATGCGGTCAAACGTAACGATCGTATCGTTAATTGAGTAACCAACAATCGTCAAGACAGCAGCAATAAACGTTAAATCAACCTCTAACTTCGTTAAGCTGAAGACCGTAACGATAAAGAACGCATCATGCAACAGGGCAAGCACGGCTGCAAGTGCCATGTAAAACTCAAACCGTATCGTTACATAGATAATAATTCCAATTGAAGCAATGGCAATTGCCATCATTGCATTTTTCGCCAGTTCTTTTCCAACCGTCGGCGAAACGGTGCTTACATTTGGTTCAGAACCATATTTATCTTTAAAATGATCTTTTAAATTGGCAATTTCTTTTTTATTCAAGACCCCAACTACACGTACGACACCCGTGTCATTACCTTTTCCTGTAATGACTACGTCATCCGTTTTGATATTAATGGACTTCATTTCACGCTGTATCTCAGACTGTGTAACGGTATGATTTGCTGGAATCTCTATACGAGTTCCGCTCGTAAAGTCAATACCAAGGTTCAATCTGAACACAACAACCGAGATAATACCGATAATAACAAGGACGCTTGAGAACGTGAAGAATGCTTTACGGTATTTAACAAAATCAAGTTTATCCCATGCTGTAGGCAAAACGGTTGTGCCGTCGTCTTTACTTAGGTCGTGAATTTGTTCTTTCTTTACGCCAAAGTAGCCTGTTTTTTTATCAAACCAGCGGCTATTTACTAAAAGACTCATTAATAACCGCGTACCGTATACGGCCGTAATAAAGCTTAGTACAATCCCGATCATTAACGTTGTAGCAAATCCTTTTACTGAACTTTGACCATAAAAGAACAATACAAGAGCCGCTAGCATCGTTGTAATATTGGCATCAAAAATGGTCGCAAGAGAGCGACGATTTCCTGCCCGGTATGCAGATATAACAGACCTTCCTGTTTTCAGTTCATCTTTAATCCGCTCGTAGGTAATGATATTCGCATCTACTGCCATACCTACGCCGAGAATAAGAGCCGCGATACCTGGAAGCGTCATAACCACGTGCATCAAGTCAAATACAACTAAGTTCAAGTAGATATAGAAACTGAGTGTAATAATAGCAATAAGCCCCGGTAAACGGTAGAAAAACAGCATGTAAAGGAAGATAATTCCGATGCCGATAATACCCGCTAATATAGTCGTGTGAAGAGCTTCTTCTCCAAACTGTGCTCCAACGGATGTAGAGTATAGCTCATCCAATTTAACCGGCAGCGACCCGGCGTTTAGTAATTCCGCCAGCTGTGTTGCACTTTTCACTGTGAAGTTTCCACCTGAAATCTCAACATCTGGCTGTGTTAACACGCTGCTAACAGAGGCTGCAGATAGATACTTCGGATTTTGTTTTGTMGCTTCTTTTTGGTACGAGTCTTTTCCTTCTTCATAGTCCAGCCAAATGACAATTAAATTGTTAGGTGCTGGTTTTTGAGAAAGCTCTCGCGTGATCTTTTCAAATTTTTTCGCATTTTTTAACTTTAGTGAGACGCTAGGCTGATTACTTTGGTCAAACGATTGCTTTGCTCCGCCTTGCGCTAAGTCTGTACCATCCATCAACACCTTATCGTTCACGTCACGGAACGTTAAGTTTGCTTGAGTTGATAACAGATCCCTGGCTTGCTTTTGATTCGTGACACCAGCTAGCTGAACGCGGATACGGTCATTTCCTTCAATTTGAATGCTAGGCTCACTAACTCCCAGTACATCGACACGTTGACGCAGCGCTTCAACCGTGCTGTTAAGTGCCTTTTTGTCAATGACATCGCCTTTTTTAGCTGGACTGACTTTATATAAAATTTCAAATCCACCTTGAAGGTCGAGGCCAAGTTTAATATCTTTTGTAATTCCAGTCATCGTTGTTCCGATTGTACTAAACACAAGCAGTACTAAGAGGAAAAAGGCAACGATACGTCCTCTTTTAACCATCGACAGAAAATCCTCCTTCTTATGTAAAAAACATGAAATGATAACAATAGATAAATGACCAATCTAATTATCATTCATAACCTAATGTCTGTCAAATAAAGACCTTATCAAATTTTAATACATGTATTTTACAAACTCTACTTTAATAATTCTTTCCAGTCTTCTCCATTATTAACACTTGAGAACATATCAGATTTATAAGATTCAATTGTTACATAGCTCATCACCTGCGTGATCTTAACAGATAAAATATCATTTACCACTTGATGGAGAGATAGCTCCTTTTCTTTTTTCCATTTTTTCATTTCTAAATAACTCAATAAATCGTTCTCCGTTACTTCTTCATATCCAAGCATATGAAATTCTTCCATTTTGCTGGATAAGACAGGCTGTATAAGTTCTTTCGAAGCTGAAATAAATGGATGTGTCATATCGATCCTCCTTTCTGTTTGACATTTCGCGTAAAATTTCTTTCTCGTATGAGGAATACTTGTCATGCTTGGACACCGGGGACGCATATATTCACTGTATAAACCTCAAGAAAGCAGTGAGTATATGTCTAAATTTTTACAGGGAACTATTATTTTAATAATTGCTGGCTTAATTACACGTGTACTCGGGTTTGTCAATCGAATTGTGGTGGCTCGAATGATTGGAGACGAAGGTGTGGGACTTTATATGATGGCGGTCCCCACGCTGGTATTAGTAATCACCTTAACACAGCTTGGGCTACCGGTTGCCATATCCAAGTTAGTGGCAGAAGCAGAAGCTTTAGGTGACAGGCATAAAATAAAAAAAATACTTGTCGTCTCTTTAAGTATTACGTGTACGCTGAGCGTTTTATTTACGCTCGGACTAATATTATTCGCTCCCGTTGTAGCAAAAACCTTCTTTACAGATTCACGTACGATCTATCCGCTGCTTGCGATTATTCCAGTTATTCCAATCATCGCCGTCTCGTCTGTCATCCGCGGATATTTTCAAGGAAAGCAGCAAATGAAGCCTGCTGCTTATTCTCAAATTATCGAACAAGTGGTGCGCATTACGTTAATTGCCGTATGTACAAAAGCATTTTTGCCCTATGGAATTGAGTACGCTGCGGCTGGTGCTATGCTATCTTCCGTATTTGGAGAACTAGCTTCACTGTTTTATATGATATTTATGTTCAAGCGAAAGAAGAAAATAACGGTAAGACGAAAATTTTTTGCTTCTTTACATGCGGGCAAAGATACGTTCTTTGACTTAATGCGAATTGCTCTTCCCACGACAGGAAGCCGCATGATTGGGTCAATTTCTTGGTTTTTAGAACCGATTGTAGTAGCTCAAAGTTTAGCAATTGCAGGAGTAGCGACAGCTGTAGCAACGAAGCAGTACGGAGAATTAACAGGCTTTGCACTCCCTCTCCTGATGCTGCCTTCTTTTGTAACGGTGTCTCTATCCACGTCTTTGGTTCCCGCAATCAGTGAATCTCTTGCACAGAATCAAATGAAGCAAATCGAATATCGGCTTCATCAAGCTCTCCGCTTGTCGTTTGTAACAGGCGGGCTGGCCGTTGTTGTTCTTTATGTATTTGCTAATCCGGTAATGGAATTGATGTATGGTTCTGACAAAGCTGCTATTTTTGTCAAAGTCATGGCGCCTTTTTTTATCTTTTATTACTTTCAAGGGCCGCTTCAAGCTGTTCTGCAGGCGCTAGACCTTGCAAAAGCCGCCATGATTAACAGTTTTATAGGAGCAGCGGTCAAAACATCTCTTATCTTCTTACTCGCAACTCAGCCAAACCTAGGCATTATGGGAGCTGGTCTTGCAATTGTTGTGGGAATGATGCTTGTCACTCTTTTACACCTGTCTACCGTCATGAAAAAAGTCACGTATAAGATTCATGTGTTTGAGTATCTTCGCAGTTTTTCTGTAATGGGAATATCAGGTTTTACCGGACACTTCGCTTATATGAACCTTTTCACTTCCATCCCTTTGAGCTTACGAACCGTTTTATCGATTGCACTTACAAGCGTTGTATACGTACTGTTTTTGCTGCTTTTTAGACTGATAACAAAAGAAGAATTAAACCGTTTTTCTGTTTTACGCTATTTTAAACGAAAATAAAACGCGGAGCAATCCGCGTTTTATTGTTTCACATCTACCAAATCTATAAAAAATTTTCCGTTGTCGTAGCTGCAATATGAAATCTTATCTAAGTTTGAATACCCTCGCTTTTCCAGCTCTGTCCTTAACCATTCCGTCGTTTTATGTTCATGCAGCAGATGCTCTTCTTGAATAATGCCGTCAATGATAAAAGGCAAATTCAAATTGCCTTTTTCACCTGATTGCTGATCTTTCTCAAACACGGATAGCCTTCCTGAAGATTCTAAAATAGCAAATTCAACATCAGCTACATTTTTTATATTTTTATCACGCAGCTGCACKAGCAAGTCATTGAAGTTATATCGCTGCCTTTTCATTTCATGTTCGTTTATTTTTCCGTTTTCAATGATAATACTAGGTTTGCCATCAATAAAATTTCGCATTCGATTGCTTTTAAGAGACCATATAGCTAAKCCGATTTGAATAATAAGAAGCGTTAACATCGGAAGAATTGAATACAGCAAAGGATCTTTTGGGTTTTCAATAGCCATTACTGCCATTTCAGCAATCATAATAAAGACAACTAAATCCAAAATGCTCAGCTCTCCTATTTCCCTTTTACCCATGACGCGAAAAATAATTAAAACTACTACGTATAAAAGCACGGTTCGCGCAACCATAATCAATAGTTCCACTGCAAAGACCTCCTTTATGTATTCCCTTGTAGTTTGTACCATTTATTTTAAAATAGCCTTACTTTTATGCGTCTATTTTGAAGTCATCCCGAATATGCTCGTACTAAGGGTTCACCTATCTTTTTATTTCATGAGGGGGAAACAAGTTGGGTGCAAAACGAATGAGCAACGCTGTATTTGCAGGAGTAGCAACAATCTTAGTGATGGCTTTAGCGATTAGCATTATCTTTTCGCTTATTTTAAAGTTTACATCGCTTGAAGAACAGTCGGTCCGTTTATTTTTACTTATTCTCTCATTTATTACACTGTTTATCGGAGGATTTATCGCGGGAGGACGAAACGGTTCAAAAGGACTTCTCGTTGGAGGAGCCACTGGTGTTTCTTATTCTTTTTTAATGTTTTTACTACAATTTCTCGGCTATAGTCACCTGTTTTCTGCACAGCAGCTCTTATTTCACGCTGGATTTATTGGAGTCGCTATTCTAGGGGGAATTGTTGGCGTAAACATTGCCGGTTCACGAGAAGCATAAAAAAACGTCACGTACATGTACGTGACGTTTTTTTTATTAATCTACGCTTCTTACTTCACGAATAGCATTGCGGTCAAACGTTAATTTTGAACCGTCAGTGCTGCGAACCACAACTTGTGACTCATCAATTGCGTCTACCAAACCGTGCATACCGCCAATTGTAACAACCTTATCACCTTTTTTAAGTGTTGATTGCATTTGCTGTACGTTTTTTTGACGTTTTTGCTGTGGACGGATTAACAAGAAATAGAAAATGACAAACATTAAAAGTAATGGCCAAATATTTTGTAAAACTCCCATGAAAACTCCTCCTTTTATTTATATTATCAACAGGTACTCATTCATAAATTTGATGAAAATTCCTGTAGTGACCTAGAAATTCTTTGCGTCTGGACCGTTAAACCCATATTTTTCAAAGAACTCATCACGGAAATCGCCAAGTCGGTCTTCGCGAATGGCTTCACGGACTTGCTCCATTAAGTTTAGCAGAAAATATAAGTTATGGTAAGATGTTAAACGAATTCCAAACGTTTCATTACAACGAATTAAGTGGCGAATATACGCTCTTGAATAATTTTGACACGTGTAGCAGTCACAGTTTGGATCAATCGGACCGAAGTCTTCTGCATATTTTGCATTTTTAACAACAAGACGACCTTCGCTTGTCATAAGCGTTCCGTTACGTGCAATACGCGTTGGTAATACGCAATCAAACATATCGATCCCGCGAATCGCTCCATCAATTAACGAGTCAGGTGATCCTACTCCCATTAAATAACGTGGTTTATCGGTTGGTAAGTATGGCGTCGTAAACTCAAGCACACGATTCATCACATCTTTTGGTTCTCCAACTGACAGCCCTCCCACAGCATAACCTGGGAAGTCCATTGAAACTAAATCAGCTGCACTTTGACGGCGTAAATCTTCAAACTCTCCGCCTTGAACAATTCCAAAAAGACCTTGGTCTTGAGGGCGGCTGTGAGCCTCAAGGCATCGCTCTGCCCAGCGGCTTGTGCGTTCAACTGAACGTTTTAAGTAGTCATATTCTGCTGGATAAGGTGGGCATTCATCAAATGCCATCATAATATCAGACCCAAGCGCATTTTGAATGTCCATCGCTTTTTCTGGAGATAAGAAAAGCTTGTCTCCATTCAAATGGTTGCGGAAATGGACGCCTTCTTCTTCAATACGGCGCAAATCACTTAAGCTAAAAACTTGGAAGCCGCCTGAATCCGTTAAGATGGGACGATCCCAGTTCATAAATTTATGAAGGCCTCCCGCTTTTTCAACAATTTCATGACCAGGACGAAGCCATAAATGATACGTATTACTTAAAATAATGCCTGCTCCCATTGCTTTTAAATCTTCCGGAGACATTGTTTTTACTGTAGCTAATGTGCCTACTGGCATAAAAATAGGTGTTTCAAATGAGCCGTGAGGCRTATGGAC